>NZ_MKXT01000020.1:0-75709 GCF_001913985.1 Corynebacterium sp. S5S1 | reverse complement strand
CTACTACAACAAGAAAGACAACGAACTCAGCCCCCAACGGGGCAACTAAAAACGAAAAATCTCGAGACACCGACCGGAACGATGTCTCGAGACTTCACAATGTGTCCCCGACAGGGATCGAACCTGCGACCTTCGGTACCGGAAACCGATGCTCTAATCCGCTGAGCTACGGAGACATCGCTGGGAAAATTCCCAACGATGTGATTTTAGCGCATGGGTTAGCGGGGGACTAAATCAACCCGGGGGCGTCGGCAGTAGTGACTTCGCCGGTGCGTAGGTAGTGCACGCCAATGTCATCAACGACCTTATTCTTAGAAGCAAAGTGGCCATGGCCGGGGCCGTGGACGGTGACCACGTGCGACTGCATCGGCTTGGAGAGGCTGATGTGGTACTGGTACGGCGTTTGCGGGTCGCCCGTTGCCTGGATCTGGAGGGGCTTGGTGGCCAGCTTAGAGCCGTCGAGAGGTGCCTGGCCCGTGACCGGCGCGCGGCCACCGCAGCCCGCGCCGGAGCCGTAGAGAGAGTTGATGAGGGTGAAGGGATCAACGCTGACGAAGTTGGTCCACAGGTAGCTCGGGTATAGCAGCGGATTGCCGGGCACGGTGTTTTCATTGCAGACGATGAGGTTTTGCATATTCATCGCTTGAGCGACGGACTCTTGATGTTTGCGCAGCGCCTCCGGGTCGGGCTGCTCAGCATCCATGGGCTCGCTGCCGTTTAGGTGCTTGGCAAAGGCATCCCACTGCGCAGGAATCGGGACGAGGTCGCGCGTCATGACCAAAAGCGGGGAGAACACTTGCACGGCGTTGGGGTGCTGAATCTTCTGGGTGAGGAACTCTGCCTGCACGCGCAGTGGGCCGGTGGCGGTCATAATGTCCGCACCAGGCTGACCGGCAAACTCGAGGCCTGGAGGTAGGTCACCGATCTTGGCATTAGGTGGCAAGACAGTAGGGCGTACACCTGCTTCACGCGCTACCTTCTGCGACCACTTTTCATAGACCTGCAGCGGGGTGGTGCCAAGGTGATATTTCGCATCATTTTTGGCAATGAATCCGAAGAGATCGTGCAGTCCCTTTTCATAGCCGCGCTGTTGGGAAGCAAAGATGCCATTCCACGCCAGCTTGGGGCTCATACCCGAATCTAGCAAGACCTTGCCGGTGTGCTCTGGATACTTGGTGGCGTAGGCGGAGCCTAGGTACGTGCCGTAAGAGGTGCCGGCGATGTCAATCTTTTCCTCGCCCAAAGCACGGCGCACCATTTCCCAATCCTGCAGGGTATTCGCAGTGGTCAGTGAGTTGGTATAGCCCGGAGTATTCTTCTCGCAGGCATCGCGGGTGAGCTTTCCTACCTGGAGGCTTCCTTGGAGCGGATTGCTGGTGGCCGTGGCATCACACTTGACCGGGGTGGAGCCCGGCAGGCCACGCGGTTGTACCCCGATGGTGTCCCACTCATCGCGCACGGCCTGTGGCCATGGAATGGCGGTATTTCCGGCCCATCCATAGGCATCGCCACTTGGGCCACCAGGGTTGGTAAACAACGCGCCACGGCGGGCGCCTGGGTTGGCGGCGGGAACGCGCACGAAGCCGACGCTAATGGTGCCGGCCTTCGGGTTGTCGTAGTACGTAGGGACCTCGATGCGGCCGCACTCGGCGCTGTCGATGTCCACCTGCTCTGGGCAATCTTCCCAGGAAATGGCGGGCTTGGTGTCTTGTGGCGCGGCCGTGGCAATCGGTGCAGTGACACCAATGGTGACCGCAGCAGCACCGAGCGTGGCCGCTAGTTTAGAAGAAAAAGAAAGCATAGGTTAGGTCTCCAGAATAAAAATGATTGGTAGACCTAGCCTATGCTTTTTTGATGCCTCTGGCATCATATTCACAGTAGGTGGGTGCCCTCATCGGCCGGGGGAGGGCTATGCAACCTACTTGACGATGAGGACGATGAGATCACGCGGACCGTGTACCCCCTCGACGCGAGCGAGCTCGATATCAGAGGTAGCGGACGGGCCAGAGATCCACGTTGCCGGCTTCTCCGGGTTCATACGGGAGATGACCTCGGGGATGCCGTAGACGATCTCATCCTGGTGGACGATGCACAGGTGGCGATCCGGAACCAGGGTGAGCGCGCGACGGCCGCAACGCTCATCAGACTGGAGCACGATGGTGCCGGTCTGGGCGGAGGTGACGTGGGAATAAGTGACCACAGCGTCGGTCTCGTTCAGTGTGCGCGGATCGACAGATTTATCATCTGGCTTGGCGTCGAAGCCCTCGAAGAGGGTGGCGTCCATGCCTTCGGCGTAACGAATGTCGTTGCACTCGCGGTCCTTGAGGATCGTGGCGATGGCTTGCTTTAGCTCGCCTTCCTCGGTGACGTGCACCTCGGCCTTGTAATCCTCGAGTCGGTCAATGAGCATATCGCGCAGCTCGTCCGCGTTCAGGGTGCCCTCGTGGTGGTAGTCGCGCGGGGCATCAACGTGGTCGGGCAAACCAGCCTGCTTCTGAGCGGAGCGGATGCGGCTTAGGATTTCCTGCTTTGCGTTCACTTTTGGGACTCCTCACGGGCCTCGGCAAGAAGTTCCTTGCCTTCTTCGGACTCGAACCACTGGCGGAAGGACTTCTTTGGCGGAACCGCGGTATCGCGGCCTTCGGACCAACCGGACATAAACAGTGGCAGGGATTCGATGGTCTTGTTGGTGCCACCCAAGATGCGGCCCAAGGCGACCATGTGGGTTGCCTTGTTCCACAGCTTCGGGTTGCTCCACAGCAGCTGAATGGTCTTGAAGAGCTTCGGCTCGATTGGTGGGGTGGCGTGGGTGACCTTCTGGTGGCGGTTTTCCAAAATGACGTCGGAAAGCGGAATCTTCACCGGGCACACCTCGTCGCAGCGGCCGCACAGGGAGCATGCATAAGGCAGGCTGGCGGAAGGATCGTTGTGGTCCTTCATGCCGGTCAGCTGCGGCGTCAGGGAAATGCCGATCGGGCCAGGGTAGACGGAGCCGTAGGCGTGGCCGCCGGCGCGCTCGTAGACCGGGCAAACATTCAGACAAGCCGAGCAACGGATGCACTTAAGGGCCTGGTGGCCAATCGGGGAGGACAGGGCCGCGGTACGGCCGTTATCCAGCAGCACCACGTGGAAGTTCTGCGGGCCATCGCCCTCAGTAACGCCGGACCACATGGAGGTGTACGGGTTCATACGCTCCGCGGTGGAAGAACGTGGCAGCAGCTGGAGGAAGACCTCCAAGTCCTGGAAGGTAGGAACCAGCTTTTCAATGCCCATCACGGTAACGAGGGTCTCCGGCAGGGTTAGGCACATACGGCCATTGCCCTCGGACTCCACGATGTTGATGGTGCCGGTTTCCGCCACGCCGAAGTTGGCGCCGGAAATCGCGACCTTGGCCTGCATGAACTGCTCGCGCAGGAACTGGCGGGAAGCCTCAGCCAACTCTGCCGGCTCTGCCTGCAGGGAGTCATCGGTATTTGGCATCTTGTTGACGAAGATATCGCGGATCTCCGCGCGGTTGCGGTGAATGGCCGGAACCAGAATGTGGGATGGCTTATCTTCGCCCAACTGCACGATGAGCTCTGCGAGGTCGGTCTCGCGAGCGTTGATGCCTGCTGCCTCCAAGTGCTCGTTCATGCCGATTTCCTGGGTGGCCATGGACTTAACCTTGACCACATCGGTCTCGCCGGTGGCGCGAATCAGCCCCTCAATGATCTGGTTAGCTTCCTTGGCATCGCGTGCCCAGTGGACAACGCCGCCGCGAGCCTTAACTGCCTCTTCGAACTGCTCGAGCAGTTCGGGCATGCGAGCGGCAACATCTTCCTTGATGGCGGAACCTGCAGCGCGCAGCTCCTGCCAATCGTCCAGCTCTTCTACAGCGTTGGAGCGCTTCTCCCGAATAGTGGTGGTAGCGTGCTGCAGGTTGTGGCGCTGGGTGGCGTTATTCAGGCCAACGTGTGCCAGGGGAACAAAGGCCTTGCTGCCGCGCAGGTTGCCGTAGCCTTCCGGCGCGCGCGGTGGGGTGGTATCGAGGAAAGAGGTCATTAGAGCATCGTCTCCTTGGAGTAGGCGGCGGAGGTAGGAGTCCATGGGTGCTCCTTGGTAGAAGCCAAGATCTCAGCCATGTGAACGGCGCGGATACCGGAACGCTGGCGGCTCAGGGCACCACCGATGTTCATCAGGCAGGAAGAGTCACCGCCGGTGACGTATTCAGCCTCGGTCTCCTTGATGTGGCGAGTCTTATCGGTGACCATCGCGCGGGATACCTCTGCGTTCTTGATGGCAAAGGTGCCGCCGAAGCCACAGCATTCTTCCTTATTGGGAAGGGTGACCAGTTCGATGCCTTCGACTTCCTGCAGTAGCTGCAGTGGGCGGTCGCCCAGCTTCAAGAAGCGCAGGCCGTGGCAGGAAGGGTGGTAGGTCACGCGGTGTGGGAAGAATGCCCCCACGTTGGTAACGCCTTCTACGTCTACCAGGAATTCCGGCAGGTCCAGGGTCTTCTGGGTGGTCTTGCGGGCGCCGTCGACGTCGGCGGAGTTGCCGAAACGGTCGGCGATGCGCTCGTGCTGCTCACGAACGGCACCCACGCAGGAACCAGAGGCAGCAACGACGTAGTCAATGGAAGGATCTGCGAAGGCATCCGCATAGGAGCGGATCATGCCCAGGGTTTCCTTCTGGTAGCCGGTATTGATGTGCATCTGGCCGCAGCAGGTCTGTTCCTCCGGGAAGACCACTTCGTGGCCCAAGCGGGAGAGAACCAGTGCCGTTGCCTTTTGTACGTCCGGGAAAAGGGCGTCACCAATGCAAGTGGAAAATAGCGCAATGCGCATACGGTGCTCCTCGTTGATTTTTTACATGGGGGTAGCCATAACTCTACTCCTTTTAAGCGGTACGTGCGTAATGCGTCCCCCGCTTGACCAGCAATTATTTCGCAATATTAGTGTTGCAGAAAACTGCTATCAACCGTTTGCGCTGCAAAGGCGAACTTTTTGCTATAGCCCTTTTCACACTCGTCTTTTCAGTGAACTAGAATCGTGCGACATGACTCCAGCTGATTTGGCCACACTAATCAAAGAAACCGCCACCAAGGTTATGGCGGACCACGACCTTGATTCCTCCGTTTTGCCTGAAACGGTCACTGTAGAGCGACCTCGTAACCCTGAGCACGGTGACTATGCCACCAACGTGGCGCTGCAGGTAGCTAAGAAGGCCGGTGCTCATCCACGCGAGCTAGGCGGCTGGCTGGCAGCGGCGCTCGCGGATGATGAGGCCATTTCTGAAGCAGATATTGCCGGCCCAGGCTTTATTAATATTCGTCTTGCTGCCGATGCACAGGGAGAGATCGTCGCGCAGATCCTTCGCGCCGGCACGAAGTACGGCTCTAACGATTCCTTTGCGGGTAAGAAGGTCAACCTGGAGTTTGTTTCCGCTAACCCGACTGGGCCGATTCACTTGGGCGGTACTCGCTGGGCGGCTGTGGGCGATTCTCTCGGCCGCGTATTGGAAGCATCCGGCGCGCAGGTTACCCGCGAGTATTACTTCAACGACCACGGCGGCCAGATTGATCGTTTTGCCCGATCCTTGGTTGCCGCAGCTAAAGGGGAGCCGACCCCAGAGGACGGCTATGGTGGTGCCTATATTCAAGACATTGCTGCCGCTGTGGTGGAAAAGAATCCTTCCGCGCTCGAGGGCACTGCCGATGAGGTTCAAGAGAACTTCCGTGCGGATGGCGTGGAGATGATGTTCACGCAAATCAAGCAATCCCTGCACGAGTTTGGCGTGGATTTCGATGTGTACTTCCACGAGAATTCACTCTTTGAATCGGGTGCCGTTGACACGGCCTTGGATAAACTCAAGGCAGAGGGCCATCTGTATGAGGCAGAGAATGCCTGGTGGCTAAAGTCCACCGACTATGGCGACTCCAAGGACCGCGTAGTGGTGAAGTCCGATGGAAATGCGGCCTATATTGCCGGCGATATCGCTTATGTGGCCGATAAGTTTGACCGCGGTCATGACTTGAATATCTATATGCTCGGCGCGGACCATCACGGCTACGTTCCGCGGCTGAAGGCTGCGGCAGCAGCGCTGGGCTATGACGCCGATGCGGTGGAGGTACTCATCGGTCAGCTGGTCAACCTGCTGCGCGATGGCCAGCCGGTGCGCATGTCGAAGCGGGCGGGCACAGTCATCACCATGGAAGACCTTGTTTCGGCTATTGGCGTAGATGCCGCGCGTTACTCGCTGGTGCGCTCTTCTGTGGACCAGAGCATCGATATTGATTTGGGTCTGTGGGAATCCCAGTCTTCTGATAATCCGGTGTATTACGTGCAATACGGCCACGCCCGCCTGTGCTCCATCGGCCGCAAGGCAGCCGAGCTGGGCGTCGATTCGGCAAGTGCAGACCTCTCCTTGCTCACCCATGATCGCGAGGGTGACCTCATCCGCACCCTGGGCGAGTTCCCGGCCGTGGTGGAAGAAGCCGCGCAGCTGCGCGAGCCGCACCGCATCGCCCGCTATGCCGAGGACCTCGCTGCGGTCTTCCACCGTTTCTATGACTCCTGCCAGGTCTTGCCCAAGGCGGGCGAGGATGAAGCTCCTATTCACGGCGCCCGCCTCGCGTTGGCGCAAGCCTCCCGCGTGGTCTTGGCCAATGCCTTGACCATGGTGGGCGTAAGCACCCCGGAGAAGATGTAAGTGGCGGATTTCAATGAGCTGCCGGCCCACGTCTGGCCGCGCAATGCAAAGCGCGAGGAAGACGGCGTAGTAACCATTGCTGGTGTTCCGCTGCCGGATTTGGCGGAGGAATTCCAGACCCCACTTTATGTCTTCGATGAAGATGACTTCCGGTCCCGCTGCCAGGACATGGCCCGCGCGTTCGGTGGACCCGAGCATGTACACTATGCCTCCAAGGCCTTCATCTCAAAGAAGATCGTGAACTGGGTCAATGAGGAAGGCCTGTGCTTGGACGCGGCCTCGCTCAATGAGCTCAAGATTGCCTTGGCCGCAGAGTTTCCGGCCGAGCGCATCACCACGCACGGCAACAATAAGGACGATGAATACCTGCGTTTGTGCGTAGACGCCGGCGTGGGTCACGTGGTCATTGACAACGAGCTCGAGCTGGAAGAACTCAATCGCATTGCGGGCGAGGCCGGCAAGGTCCAGCCGGTGATGATCCGCGTCAAGCCGGGTGTTGATGCGCATACGCACGAATTCATCGCCACGGCGCATGAGGACCAAAAGTTCGGTATTTCGCTCGCCACGGGCGCGGCCTTTGCTGCGGCCAAGCGTTGCTTGGAGGCGGACAACCTGCACCTGAGCGGCCTGCACTGCCACGTGGGATCCCAGGTCTTTAGTGCGGAGGGCTTCAAACTTGCCGCGGAGCGCGTCATGGGGCTGTACCGCCAGATATATACCGAGCTGGGCGTGACGTTGGAAGAGCTCGATCTGGGCGGCGGTTTTGGTATTCCCTATATGCCTTATGAGGAGGCGCTGGATACCGAGCGCGTGGCCGGCGATATGCTCGGCGCGGTCAAGCACACCGCAGAGGAGTTGGGCATTGAGGCGCCCTTCCTCTTGGTTGAGCCTGGTCGCTCCTTGGTTGCCGGCTCGGCGGTGACCGTCTACCGCGTGGGTACCGTCAAGGATGTAGAAACTGGCAAGTCGGATCTGCCGCTGCGTCGCTATATCTCCGTCGATGGTGGAATGTCAGATAATATCCGGCCAGCGCTCTACGGTTCGGCCTATGACGTGCGGGTGGTCAACCGCTTTAGCGACGGGGAAGAGGTGCCCTCCCGCGTGGTGGGCTTCCATTGCGAGTCCGGCGATATTCTCCTTGAGGACGGCGATCTGCCCAATGATATCCAGCCGGGAGACTTGATCGCCTTTGCGGCGACTGGCGGCTACCAGTACATGATGTCCTCGCGCTATAACGGTGCGGTGCGCCCGGCGGTCGTCGCCACGCGCGTAGGCGAGACCAAGCCTATGCTGCGCCGCGAGACCATCGAGGATCTTCTTTCCCTTGAAGTGGACTAGCCCGGTCACTCGGTCCCCGTCACAGCGCCTAATTTAATTCAGGCCCTGTGACGGGGGATTTTCTATTTATAGACCCATTTACGGCGAAAGTAGACAGCTTGTTCTGTATAGTGTCCTGTATCCGCAATTAGCGGGCACAACACCTTTACCCCAACCGCACAATGGAGACGGATTATGGCTGCATCTACTAGCGAGCTTCAGGTACACAAGCATTCCGGCAAGGGCGAGGGCGAGACCGTCGGTATCGCGTTGCTGGGCTTTGGCACCGTGGGTGCTGAGGTCTTCCGTCTGCTGGGGGAGAATGCTGATGCCTTTGCTCATCGCATCGGTGGTCCAGCCGAGATTCGCGGCATAGCCATCCAAAATAAGAATAAGCTGCGCCCAGGCGTGCCCCAGGAGCTTTTGACCGATGACGCCAAGGCGCTTGTCGCCCGCGATGATATCGACCTCGTGGTTGAGGTAATCGGCGGTATTGACTTCCCACGCGAGCTGGTGCTCGCCGCACTTAATTCGGGAAAGTCCGTGGTGACCGCCAACAAGGCCCTAGTGGCCGCGCACGCAGACGAGTTGGCAGAAGCCGCCGACCGCGCCGGCGTAGATCTTTACTTCGAGGCTGCAGTGGCCGCTGCCATCCCAGTGGTAGGCATGTTGCGCCGGTCCTTGGCCGGTGATCAGGTAGAGCGCATCTCTGGCATCGTCAATGGCACCACCAACTTTATCCTGGACGCGATGGAGTCCACGGGCGCTTCCTATGACGAGGCGCTGGCAGAGGCTACCCGCCTAGGCTATGCCGAGGCCGATCCCACCGCGGATGTCGAGGGCCACGACGCCGCTTCTAAGGCTGCCATCATGGCGTCTTTGGGCTTTCACACCCGAGTGAAGTTCGAGGACGTCCACTGCGAGGGCATCACCAAGGTCACCGCCGCGGATATCGCCGCGGCAAATGATGCCGGCTATTCCATCAAGCTACTGGCCATTTGCGAGCGCCTCCAGCGTGCCGATGGCTCCGAGGCCGTCAACGCCCGAGTGCACCCCACCTTGGTGCCTAAGGAGCACCCGTTGGCTTCCGTGAGCGAGTCTTATAATGCCATCTTCGTTGAGGCAGAGGCCGCAGGTTCCCTGATGTTCTACGGCAACGGCGCGGGCGGCAATCCTACGGCGTCTGCCGTGCTTGGCGACGTCGTCGGGGCAGCCCGCAATATCGTCCACGGCGGTCGCGCACCGGGCGAGAATACCTATGCCAACCTGCCTATCGCAGACTTCGGTGAGGTGGAAACCCGCTACCACATCGATATGGAAGTCCAAGACCGCACCGGTGTGCTGGCCGCCATCTCCGCTGTCTTTGCCGACAATGATGTTTCCCTGCGCACCGTGCGCCAGGAAGACGGCGCGGACACCGCTCGCCTCATCGTGGTCACCCATGCCGCCAAGGAGGCCACCTTGGATACCATTGTGGCTGCTTTGGGCGAGCTCGAAGAGGTCAAGGCTGTTCATTCCGTAATCCGCCTCGGCAGCTAGCCCGGAGCAATAGACTGGACAGCTATGAGTATCGAAGTTGAAGTCGGCACCAAGGCAATCGTGACCGTTCCTGCCTCTACGGCGAACCTTGGCCCGGGATATGACACCTTGGGCATGGCGCTGAGCCTGTATGACACCGTCGAGGTAGAGGTCACCGCCTCGGGCCTTACGGTGGAAATTTTCGGCGAGGGCGCAGAAGACCTGCCGCGCGATGGCTCCCACTTGGTGGTCAAGGCGATTCGCTCCGCACTCTCGGCGGCCGACGCCACCGTGCCCGGCCTGCGCGTGGTCTCGCATAATAATATCCCGCAGTCGCGCGGCCTGGGCTCTTCCGCTTCCGCCGCAGTGGCGGGCGTGGCCGCCGGCAATGCGCTGGCAGGAAACCCCCTGACACAAGAGCAAGTGGTGCAGCTTTCTTCCGCCTTTGAGGGCCACCCCGATAATGCGGCCGCCTCTGTATTGGGTGACGCCGTGGTGTCGTGGACAAATGTCCCCGTCGACGGCCATTCTTTGCCGGATTACCGCGCCGCGTCCATCAAGGTGCACGAAGATATCCGCGCCACCGCGCTCGTGCCTGATTTCCATGCCTCCACCCAGGCGGTGCGCCGCGTCCTGCCTTCGCACGTGACGCATTCGGATGCGGCGTTCAACGTCTCGCGCACCGCGGTGCAGGTGGCGGCGTTGCAGAACTACCCGGATCTCCTGTGGGAGGGAACCCGCGATCGCCTGCATCAGCCGTACCGCGCGGATGTGCTTCCCGTGACCGCGGAGTGGGTGAACCGCCTGCGCAATCGCGGCTATGCGGCCTACCTATCCGGCGCCGGTCCCACCGTGATGGTGCTGCACACCGACGACATCGATGAGGGCATTCTTGCCGACGCCCGCGAGCACAACCTCCGCGTCATCGATCTCACCGTCGCCGGCCCCGTCAGGGTGGAGCTTACGCAGGCTTAATCTTTAGCCGGCACACGTTGGGATGCTGGCGCGGCACCAAGGTAATCGAGGTGGCATCATCGCTGGATTCTTGCAGGAAGCCAGCGTGTACCGCGCACAAAAACGGCGAAGGCTCAAGTCCCGAAGAAACAAACGGGCAGGCATGGAGCTCGATGTCGGTTGAATCAGGCTTGGTGGCAGGATCAAAGCCCATATCGCGCAGGGTGGCAAAGAGCGTATCGAGCGCGCCATCGGAGGCGTCGGCACCTGCGGCGCGTGCCCAGCGTCGCCCGATCTCGAGGGCCTTGGTCGAGGCGGCGTCATCAAGCTCTTCCTTATCCGCCAGCATCGTGGTCAGCACTTCCACCAAGGTGATGTATTCCTCTGCCACCGCTTTATTATCCGGTACGCGGGCTTGGAAGATGAGGGAGGGGCGCCCGCGGCCCTTACTCGGCGCGGAGACTACGTTGACGGCCCCAGCGTTGACCAGTTCATCGATATGTCCGCGGGCGGTGTTGACGTGCATGCCTAGTTCCTCGGCGACGGTGCCGGCCTTGGCGCCTTCGGGGTGGCGCTGCACAGCGATGAGCACCTCGCGCTGCTTGGGCGAGAGGTTGAGGGCCTCCGGAAAAAGTTCGGTGGTGGGCCGAGGAAGTGAATCAGGCATGGTGGGAATCCGCCTTGGGGTCTGCGAAAACAGAAATCTTAGTTGGGGTGGACAAAAACGTTTGCTTTGGACACTGTTAAGGATACGACGTTACCCACCCCAACGTCTAAAGCGAACTCGCGGTCTATCGGTACGCACGCCTCGTGGCCGCCCAGATCAACGCGCAGCTGCATCGCCGCGAGGCTGGTGGCCTCGACTGCAAGGACTCGCACCGTCCACTGATTGCACGTCTCCTGCGCGGCGCCAATTGTAGCTGCATGCGGGTCAAAGGTCACCGCCACCTTCTGTCCGAGCGCAAGCGGCGCATGCTCCGCGGCCGCCAGAACTGTAATATCGCCGCACGCGACCTCTACGGCGGATGCGCCGATCTCGGTTACGGTTCCCTCGAGGCGGTTGAGACCCGCTAGCGCCGCAACGAATCCTGTCGGCGGTGCCTCGAGCAGACGCGCGGTTGCGCCGTGGGCCTGGACCTGGCCGGATTCCATGACCAACATGTCCTGCGCCAGGTGCGCAATATCGAGCGCATTATGGGTCACAAGCAGTGTGGTGCGGTCTGCGCGGGCCGCGTGCAAGAAGCGGCGCCACCTCTCGGCCGATTTCACATCGACTGCGGCCAGGGGCTCGTCCACAATCAACACCGCCGGCCGTGCGGCCAGCGCGCGCACCAGCGCCACGTGGGCGGCTTGGCCGCCGGACAGGGCGGGAACGGGGACGTCGGCAAGCTCGTGCAATCCCGCCGCCGCCAGGAGCTCCTGCGCACGTACCTTATCGCGGGTGACCATGGCCACCGCCTCCACGGCCGTCGAGCGCGGCGGCAACCCCGGCCGCTGGGTGAGCAAGACGACGTCGGCGCCCTCCGGGGAGACCTCCCCGCCGCTCAGACGCCCAGCAATGCGCCCCATGAGCGTGGTTTTACCGGAGCCGTTTGGGCCCACTACGGCTGTAATGGCGCGTGGGGAAAAGTCCGTGCGCACCCCATCGACCTTCACGGAGACGGCCGGAACCTCAGCGGGTCGGGTGAGCTCGCGCAGCTTGTCGACGTCGAAGGTGTGCAACTTCCGCGCCCGCGGTTGGTAGTGCCTCCGCCGCAGGACAGGCAAGCCCGCCAGCGCCAGGCAGGCTAAGGCCAACCCGATAAGCAGCGCGGAGAGCACGTATGCGCCATCCGCATCGACCTCGCGCTCTAAGTAAATGCCTAGCGGCATGGTGCGGGTAACCCCCGGCTGCGAGCCGGCGAAGGTTAGGGTCGTGCCAAATTCGCCCAGCGAACGCGCGAAGGCCAAGACTGCGCCCGTAGCCAAAGCCGGGGCGATGGACGGCAGGGTGATTTTGCCCAGGACTTCCCACCGGCCCAAGCCCACGCCGCGAGCAGAGGCGAGGATTTCCTGGTCCAGCTGGCGCAGCGCCGAATCGACCGCCACCACCACAAAGGGCAGTGCCACAAAGGTCTGTGCCATAACTACTCCGGGGAAGGCGAAGGCGAGGCGGATGCCTAGGGCGTCGAGAAGCGGGGCCAGATACCCCTTGCGGCCGAAAGCTGCGGTAAGTGCCAAGCCGCCCACCACCGGTGGCATGGCCAGAGGGAGGTAGACCAAGAGGCGTACTACGGCGCTGCCGCGGCCGAGCTGCTGCACCCACAGGGCCAGCCCCAAACCCAGCACGAGCGCAAGGAGCATGGATTGGAAGGCGGCTGCCACTGAGATGAGTAGCATGTCTCGGATCTCGTCACGCGCGAGGTAGTCGCCGATGCGATCCCACGGCACGCGCAGCCCGAGGGCCGCCACCGGAACAATGATGGTGGCTACCGCAATGAGACCAATAAGGCCGATGAGCAGCGGGGCTTTGGGGCGAAGGGGCTGGGGTGCGGCCATAGCCTACTCCGCCGGGGTGAAGCCGCGGGCGCGCCAGGTGGAAGCAAAGTCAGTGGCCAAAAGATCTAGGACTTCCTGCGCCTCCTTGGGGTGTTCGGCTTCGGCTGTGACTGCGCCGACAATCTGGTTGGCGAATTTGTTCGCCCCAGGAATGTCAATTACTTCGACATCATCGCCAGCTGCGGCGGCATCGGTGGAATACACCCATCCGGCATCGGCTTCGCCCGCGGACACTTTTCCTAAAACGTCCGCTACCTGGCGCTCTTGGGAGGAGGGGTGAACGTCGAGGTGCTTGTCATCGATGATCTGAGAGGAGATATCGCCGCAGGGTACCTGCGGATCACAGAGCACAAAGTGGCGGGCGCGGGAAAGATCCTGCAGCGAGTGAATATTGGCCGGGTTTCCCTTAGACACCACCATGACCATGACGTTGGTGGCAAGCACCTTAGGTTTGGTGACGGTGCCGTCTTCTACTGCTTGGTCCATGGTTTTCTTGGACGCCGTTAGGAGAAGATCTGCTGGGGCGCCCTCGCGCAGCTTGCTCACGAGATCGGAGGAGCCGCCATTGTCAAAGCTCAGATTCATTGGCGGCTCGAGCTGGCCTGCGCGCTGAGTGAGTTTCTCATTGATGACGCGGGTGGAGGACGCAGCCAGAACATTAAGCGTAGGAGCATCCGCGTCCTGGGCGGAGGTCGTTGACGTTGGGGGAGCGCAGGATGTAAGGGCGAATGCGATGGCGGCGAGGAGTACGGCGGCGCGCTTCTTCATCTGCGGAGGGCTCCTTCTACAGCGGTAGTGTGACCTATCCAGGATAGCCCTCCGCTCCGCGAAGGTTTAGCTCACGCGGGTGAACTTGATGTGGAAGTCGTTTTCTTCTTCCTTGAGGTAGTCCAGCTCGAATTTTTCCTCGCGAGCCTCGACTTCCTTGAGCAGTGGAACTGGATTATGCGGAGCGATGAGGATCATGGATTCGCCCACGTTGAGGGTGCCCAGCGCGCCATGGATGGCGCCGTGGCGAACGGCGTGCGGAATTTCGGAGGCGTTCAGAGTAGGGATGGAGTGCGGCTTATTGGCATCGGAAATGGGCAGTTGCATGGTTTGTAGTCCTTTCTAAAGGGGTGCGAGTTTCGCTCTGCTAGCAATATTAGTACGATAAAACCCGTGCAAAATAATAGCGTGGCGCATCGCTTCATCTTCCTCGCCTTCGCAGGCCTATCGCTGCTGGTAGGCCTAGCTGCGGGCGCCACTCTTTTGGGGTTGACCGCCACCCCCGGCGCGTCCTTTGCCGCCGACCACGGACCGCTCATGGTCTTCGGCTTCGTGGGCGGAGCCATCGGACTGGAGCGCACCGTCGCTGTACGCACCTCGTGGGCATGGGCCGGGCCCGTATGCCACGTTGCCGGCGTGCTGGGCATTCTCGCCGGCCTGCCGCGAGCGGTCCCCGCAGTGTGTTTTGCCGCCAGCTTCCTTGTGCTTGGCTTCATTTACGCCACCATCTATCGCCGCCAGGCGAGCCTCGCGATCCTGGTGCAGGCAGCTGGCGTAATCGGGGGAGTAGCAGCCGCTGCACTGTGGGCCATGGGCCCGGGGTTCGCTGCGGCGATGCCGTTGTGTAGCCTCTACGCCGTGGCCACCATCATCGGCGAGCGCATGGAACTAGCGCGCGTCACCATGGCAGGAACCCGCGCCGAAAACTACCTGACCCTCCTAGTTCTGGGGCTGGCGGCGGCCAGCGTCATCTACGTGCTTGCCCCTGCGGTGGGCTATCGCGCCATGGGCTTGGTGCTCATCGCCATCGCTGCGGCCACCGCGCGGGTAGACGTGGCCAAGAATCTGGTGCGCTCTCACGGCCTGCCGCGCTACTCGGCGACGTGCATGTTGGCCGGCTACGGCTGGCTCGCCCTCGGCGGTTACCTCTGGCTGCTGCACGGACAGTCCACCGGCTTTGCCTATGATGCCTCAGTGCACGCCATCTTCTTGGGCTTTGTCATGTCCATGATTTTCGCGCACGCTCCTATCATCTTCACCTCCGTTATCCGCCGCCGATTGCCGTACCACCCGGTGCTCTATGTGCCGGTGGTGCTCTTACATGGCGGCCTCGCATTGCGCATTCTTGCCGATTGCGTCGAGCACACCACTGCCCTCTACACCGGCGGGGTGGTTACGATAATCGCGGTGTTAGTTTTTCTCGCTTGTGGCATTGCCTTGACCGGAAAGGAGGCGCGACGTGCGCATTCATGACGTGTCCCTGGCCGCGCGCGGCCGTTGGCATACCCTGAGCGCCGCCATTATTGGCCTGTGGATCTTTATTGGCCTCGGCGTTCTCATTGCCGCATCCTTGGGCGCTCCTGTGGTGTGGTGGGATATCATCCACCCCTTTACCATTGGCGCTCTGACCACGGCGATCATCGTCTTTTCCACCCATTTCACTGAGGCGTTGACCCGGACTGCGGGTGGGGACTATCGGGGCGTCGGCAGTCGCGTGGGCCTAGTGCAGCTCGGGCTAATCCTGCTGCTCATTGATAGGGCGGGGTATGACTGGGGCCCGCTTGCCGACGCCGCCTCTGCCCTCATCATCGCCGCCCTCACCTGGCACCTGTGGTTCGTCGCGCGGCGCCTACGCGGCTCACTGTCTGGTTCTTTTGCCGTGACCGTGCCTTTTTATATCGCGGCGGCCGTGTTCATGATTGCCTCCGTGGTGCTTGTCATCCTCAGCGGTAATGGGGTAGGCGAGTATTCCCTCCTCGTCGGTGCCCATTCGCGCGGCATGATCTGGGGCTTCGCGTGGCTTACCGTCATCGGCACGGTGGTCACGTTGCTCCCCACACTATCGGCCACCGCGATTTCCCCCACCGCCCGCGCGCGGTGTACTCGCGCGCTCATCGTGCACTGCGTTGGCCTGTCCTTGGCTATGGCGCTCTATGCGCTGGGCCTTACCCGCGCCGCAGGCGTGGCCCAACTGCTCGTGGTCCTCGCGGCGGTGCTCGTCATCAAGCCGGTGCTTGCCACCGTGATGGGCCGCTCGCCGCGGCTGACCACCGCCACCGTTGCCGTCATCGCCGGACTGCTGTGGATGTTGGCGCTGTGTGCCGGTGACGCCATTTCCGCAGCGGTGGGCGCTTACCCGCGCACCATCACGCTGGTTTTGCTGCCCGCCTTCCTCGGTGCCGGCCTCTTGCAGTTGGTCACCGGAGTCCTTCACCACTTGTTACCCATCCTTACCGGCGCACGCCCTGATACCACCGAGCGCACCGGCTACGCCCGTCTGCTGCTCATCAACGTGGGCGGACTGCTGACATTGCTAGGCGCTACCGTGGCCGGGCTTATCATGATGGGGATAGGCCTTGCCACCAACGTTATTGCCGTCGGCCGAGCCATCTACCTACAGAAAAGACTGGAGAGTTAAATGCTGAGCGTTTCTTCCTCACAACCTGCGGAAAAACCCGCGCCGAAGGATTCATCGTGGGCCTCGTGGCTGCTCATCGGCATCGCGCTGGCGGCGGTCATCGCGCTCGCGGTGGTCAATTCCACCGGCAAGGGCACGGAGTCTGCCGCACCGGTATCCTCTGGCGAAACGAAGACCATTGACGTGGGCGTGGATGGTATGGCCTTTACCCCCTCGTCCATCGATATCGACCCCGGCACCCACCTGGTGGTCAACTTCACCAACTCCGGCGACCAAGTCCATGACCTTAAGATTGGCGACGCCGAAACCGGCCGCGTTGACCCAGGCGAGACCGTCCAACTCGACGCCGGAGTCATCGACTCCTCCGAGGAAGGCTATTGCACCATCGCCGGCCACAAGATGCAGGGCATGACCTTCCAGGTCAACGTGGGAGGCGGCGCCGCTGCGGGACATGACCATGCGGTGTCCTCAGCTAGCAATCCGCACGTAGACGTGCCAACTGCCGCCGAACTCGGCGCACAGCGCGACGATTTTTCCGCCTTTGACGCCACCTTGCAGCCGGCCACTGAGACGAAGACGCACAAAGAGACCTGGACGATGACCGAGGAAGTCGTGGAGGTCGCCCCTGGCATCAAGCAGATGCGCTGGCTCTTCAACGGCCAAGCCCCGGGGCCCACCCTGCGTGGCAAGGTGGGCGATAAGTTCGAAATCACCATCAAGAACGAGGGCTCCATGGCCCACTCCATTGACTTCCACGCCGGCGAGGTCAACCCAGATAAGACCATGAAATCCATCCAGCCGGGCGAGGAATTGACCTACAAGTTCACCGCGAACCGCTCCGGCATCTGGATGTATCACTGCTCCACGATGCCCATGTCCCTTCACATCGCCAACGGCATGGCCGGCAATGTCATCATCGATCCGCCGAACCTCAAGCCCGTTGACGCGGAGTATAACTTCATGGCTACCGATGTCTTCCTGGGCGAGGAATCCACCGGCGCCGACGCCCAGCGCGTTGCCGACGGCCGCTTCGACCTGATGGCCTTCAATTACTACCCTGGCCAATATGACGCAGAGCCCATCAAAGCCAAGGTAGGCGATACCGTCCGCCTGTGGTTGACCAACTTAGGCCCCGACCAGCCGCTGAGCTTCCACGTTGTGGGCGAGCAATTCGATACCGCCTACAAGGAAGGCGCCTACCTCATCAAGAATGAGGACTCGACCGGCTCGCAAGCCCTGGACCTCCTCCCGGCGCAAGGAGGATTCGTCGAGATGACCTTCAACGAGCCCGGTACTTATTCCTTTGTCAATCACATCATGACTAACGCGGAGAAGGGCCAGCACGGCAAGTTCATCGTCACCGAGTAGCCCTCCCGCGGTTCGGCCCCTCCCGCCCTTTGCGCTCACCAGCGACCGTTCGTGGTCACATTTGGTGCCCACCGTGAGCGCGAAGGGCGGGTTTCTGTATTGACGCGAGATCGTCCACCCTTCGCGCTCACGGAGGCGGCGATTTCGCGCTTGCTGCGGCTCTCAGTGAGCGCGAAGGGTTGGGAGGTAGCCGCTCGTCCCTTGGCGCTCACGGGCGGAGGCGGTTGGTTAGGTCAGCGGCTGCCGGTGAGCGCGAAGGGCGGTGTGGGGAGTGAACGCAGGAAGCTCGCGCAGCTCCGAACGGGTGTCGTAGTCGCGTTCGGCGCCGGTGCCGGGAATCTCGATGAAGTTGGCGCCATGGATGAGGCGACGGACGGAGACGTTCCGAGCCGTAGGAAGGGAATCGAGCTGAGCTTGGAGCGCGGGAGCGCGCCAGAGGGAACACAGCGGCTGGAGGTAGCCGTCGGCGGCGCGGGTGAGTACGGCATCGGCCGTGGAGGAGGCGAGGGTCGAGCGCAGACGGGGAAGCAGTAGCGGCGAATCGGGGGCATCCACGGCGAAGAGGGCGAGCTCGGAGCAGTGGGATAACGCCTGGGCGCCGGCCGCGATGCCGGCGACAGGACCACCGTAGAGCGGTGACTCGCACACCTGGGGCACGCCGAGGCGATGCGGGGAGACAGTTACGGTCGGGGTGCCGTAGGGAAGCTGGGCGAGCAGGCGGTCGATAAAGCGCGTGCCGTGGACAAAAAGGGAGGCCTTATCGGCGCCGCCCATGCGCCTGCCGTGGCCGCCGGCGAGGATGACCGCGCCGAGCATTAGGACTCCGGGAGGGTGCGGGACCAGTCCCCGGAGCGGCCGCCGGATTTCGCCACGATTCCGCAGCGGCGGATATACGCGGAGCGGTCCACGCCCTTGACCATGTCGATGATGGCGAGCGCGGAAACGTTCACGGCCGTCAGAGCCTCCATTTCCACGCCGGTGCGGTCGGCGGTGCAGACGGTGGCGGAGATGGACACGTGGTCGTCGGCAAGCGTGAGCTCGACTGCGCAGCCGTGTACGCCGATGGTGTGTGCCAAGGGAAGTAGCTCGGGAACCTTCTTGGCGGCCGAAATGCCGGCGATGCGGGCAACGGCGAGGACATCGCCCTTAGGCACGGTGCCATCGCGCAGCGCGGTCATAACCTCGGGTGAGCAGGCGACCTCGCCCTCAGCGGTGGCGGTGCGCACCGTGGGCTGCTTCTCGGTGACGTCGACCATGTAGGCGGCGCCGTCAGAGTTCAGGTGGGTAAATTCCATGGTTACTCCTTAATACAGATAAACGGTGATGTCCTCGCCCATGGCCGGCGGCGCGGAGTCAATGAGGCAATAGCCATTGGTGCCGGCCAGCGACACGATGCGGTGACTGCCGTGGGGCAGGTGCGAGGTGATGGCGGGCCCTGCCTGAAAGTCTACGGTGACGGGAACAATGGTCGGCCGTCCGCGGGAGGTGGGAAGGGGCGAATCCACCCGGGCGCGCAGGTTGACCCGCTGGCGTGGCGCGGGGTGTCCGGACAGTGCGGCGATAAGTGGCCGGGCATAGAGCTGGAAATCGACGAAGGCCGCTACGGGGTTGCCGGGCAAGCACAGCACCGGGGTGTCATTCCACAGGGAGTAGCCCTGCGGGGCACCCGGGCGCTGATCGACGTGCCCGAACCACGCGGAATCCGTGCGCCCGAGTACGGTGTGGACGACGTCGAAGGCGCCGGCGGATACTCCACCTGAGGTGATGATGAGGTCATGGGAGGGGGCTAGCTCATCTAGCGCAGAGGCGAGGTCCGCAGGGGCATCACCCACGTGGACGTGTGCGTTTGCACCTGCAAGGGCAGCGAGCATCGGGCCATTGGAATCCGGTAGTTGGCCGGGGGCGAGCTGCGCGGGGGAAGAGACGAGTTCTTCGCCGGAAGAAATGACCGCGATGCGTGGGCGGCGGTAGGTCGAGATGGAATACACGCCGGCGGAGGTGAGCGCGGCGATGACGGCGGCATCGATAAGCGTGCCGACGGTGGCGATTGGCGCGCCGGGCTGGATGTCCTCGCCGGGGGGACGGATATGCGACTTGGTGGGGGCCTCCGTGATGGTGACCTCGTCCGGAAGTGCTACCGGGCCGGCCGGGGTGGTGGTGTTCTCAACGGGAACGACGAGCATTCCTGCGGTATCGGCCACGGGGGCACCGGTCATGATGCGCACGGCGTGGCCGGCGGGCACATCGATGGGAGCCGCGCCGGCTGGTACATCGCCGGCGACGCGGAGGGTCCATGGTGCGGAGGAGGAAAGATCCGCGGCATGGACGAGGAAGCCATCCATCGCCGAATTGGCATGGGGCGGCACGGGGAAGCGCGCGGTGGCGTCGGCGGCGAGGACGCGGCCGCTGAGGGAGGCGTCGACGGGCGCGGACTCGGCCGGTGGGGTGGAACCCAGCGCGAGTACGGCATCGAGGTGCGCGGAGATGCTGCGGGGCGTGGACATAAGACTCAGGTTAGCCGCCAATGGCGGACATCGGACGGTCTGGTTGGAGAAAGCCCTCGTCATCAATGCCGTGACCGGGCTTTTTGGTCCACATTTCCCCGGCCCAAGCCGCCATGATCTCTGCATCGCTCGCGCCGGAGCGCAGCAGGTCCCGCAGCGGGGTTTCGGAATTGCCAAAGAGGCAATTGCGAATGGCGCCGTCGGTAGTAAGGCGGGTGCGGTCGCAATCGCCGCAGAAGGGGTGGGTGACCGAGGCAATGATGCCCAGCGTGCCGTGCGTGCCATCCGGAGCGCTGACTTCCCACAGGGCGGCGGGGGCGGAACCGCGTGGTTCGCGTGCCGGCGCCATGGAGAAGTGGGTGCGCAGTTGGGCGAGGATATCTTCGGCCGTGACCATGTCCTCGCGGCGCCACCGCTCGCGGGGCCCGAGCGGCATCTGCTCGATGAAGCGGAGCTGGGCGCCGTGGTGGACGGCATAGTCCGCCAGCGGAACGATGTCTTCTTCGTTGACCCCGGGCATGACCACGGCGTTGATCTTGATGGGGTGCAGGCCCGCGGCATCCGCGGCGGCGATGGCCTGCAACACGTGGTCGAGCCGGTCGCGGCGGGTGAGCGCGGCGTAGCGCTCGCGGTCGATGGTGTCGAGCGAGATATTGATGCGGTCGAGCCCGGCCGCGGCGAGGGCGCCGGCGCGCTTTTCTAGGCCAAGCCCGTTGGTGGTCAGCGCGGTGGACGGGGCGCGACCCTGGTCGGTGCGCAGCTCCTTGGTCGCGGTAATAATCTTCTCCAGTGACTTGCGTAGCAGGGGCTCGCCGCCGGTAAAGCGCACTTGGCGGATGCCCAGCTTGCCGACGCCTATGCGGATCAGCCGGATGGTTTCCTCATCGCTCAAGGTTTGCTCTGTGGGCATCCACTCCAAACCTTCGGCCGGCATGCAATAGGTGCAACGCAGGTTGCAGCGATCCGTGAGGGAGACGCGCAGGTCACGGGCTTGGCGTCCATAGCGATCCAGCAGTGCGCGCGTGCCATCAGCGGCCGGTGCAGGTAGATCCGACGGCGGTTTCGCTCGGCCTACGGTAGGCAGGGGCAAGGAAACCACGGGCTGCTGGGAGGAAGAGGTCATTGGTGACAGTCTAAGAGAGGGGACGAGGTACACCAAGCTGCAACGGCGACTGACGCGAATTTATTCCTATTTTTCCCGGCTTAAATCGGCGGCGCCGGTGACGTCGAGCCGCTGGGATTCACCCGGGCCCTTGAGCCGGATGATGTTGTACTCGCCCTCTGCCAGGTGGGCGCGCAAATCTTTCTTATCGAATTTGCCCACGGATGTCTTATCGATGGACTTCACAAAGGTCCAATACTCCGGCAGCATCCAGCTCGGCAGTTCCTTGCGCATGCTGGCGCGCAGGCGCTCCGCAGTCTCGATGGTGGGCGAGGCGCCCTCGGCCAATACTGTGACGGCGAGTGGGCGCTCGACCCATTGCTTATCGGGGTAGCCAATGACGGCGGCCTCGACGACAAGCTCGTCGGACATGATGAGGTTTTCTAGCTGCACGGAATAGATCCATTCGCCGCCGGAGCGAATGACATCGCGGGCGCGGTCCTCCACGGTAAGGAAGCCGTCCTTGGTAACAGAGCCGACGTCGCCAGTGCGCAGCCAGCCATCGGCGGTGAACTTATCCTCCGCGGCCTCGACTTGCTTGCCGCGGAATTCGGAGGCGATTTCGCCCGGCTCAGCGGTGGGCGAGTGGTAGTAGGAACCGGTGACTAGGTTGCCGCGCACCTGCAGCTCGCCGGCATTGCGGTCGGTGCGAGCGACGACTTGCCCGTCGTTGACCACGCGGTATTCCAGTGAGGCGGGGATGCGGCCTTGGGATACGCGGTAGGCCCAGCGGGTATCGCCGGAGGCGCCCTGGGGCGGGCGGGCAACGCTGCCTACGGTGGAGGTTTCCACCATGCCCCACACGTGGACCACATCGACGCCGTAGCGCTCCTCCCACATCTTGATCAGCGTCGGCGGGACGGGGGAGCCGCCGGCGTAGATCTCGGTGAGCGTCATGCGTTCTGGAGGGTGGTGCATGTAGTGGACAAAGAGCTGAATCCAAATGGTGGGCACGCCGTGTGCCACGCGCGGAGAGGTAGCGGCGATGGCTTTGGCTAGGGTGGGGGCGGACACGTCGGCGTCGGGAAGCACCAGCGGGGTGCCCGTCATGAAACAGGTGAAGGGAACGCCCCAGCTGAGCACGTGGCAGATAGGAATGCAGCACAGGAAGGTCTCGCCGTGGGTAATGCACAGCGAGTCTGAGGAACGCAGCTGCATGGCCTCCAAATAGAGAGACCGGTGTGAATACAGCACTCCCTTGGGTGCGCCCGTGGTGCCCGTGGAATAGCACAGCGCCGCGGCCGTGCGCTCATCTAGTTCGGGCCAGTCATAG
The DNA here is from genome assembly GCF_001913985.1 of Corynebacterium sp. S5S1. NCBI lineage: Bacteria > Bacillati > Actinomycetota > Actinomycetes > Mycobacteriales > Corynebacteriaceae > Corynebacterium > Corynebacterium sp. S5S1. Next base: position 52,979 of record NZ_MKXT01000020.1, on the reverse strand, counting down.
ACGGTAGAGCGGCCGTCGATAAGAGCCTCATAGGAATACACCTCAACCCCGCGGGGGAAAAGGTGAGCAAACTGCTGCGCTGGTTGGGCGCCGGTGATGATGACGCTTCCCACGGAGTCGGTGCCAACGAGCACCTTGCCTAGCTGCTGGGCCAAGCGGGGATCGCACACGATGGCGGAGATTTCCGCATGGTTAATAATGTGGCGGATCTGGTCATTCATCAGCTGCTTATTCAGCGGGGCAAAAATCGCGCCCTTGCAGGCGGTGCCGAACATTACCTCCAAGTGCTCGGCGCAATTCCACATAAAGCTGCCCACGCGCTCATCGCTGGTGATACCCAATTCATCGTGAATGGCGTGGGCGAACGCGGCGGCGCGGGCAGCGATATCGCGGAAGGTAACTTCCTCGGCCGGATCGAATTCCGAGCCGGTGCCCTCACCGTGCCAGGTGGTAACCGTGGTGTCCCCGTGTACCGAGGCACCGTATTCCAAAATGCGGGTCAGGGACAGGGGGATATCCATCATCGTGGAAAGCATGCCTCTACTGTAGCGGTGTCATGGTGCGGGCGTTGCTCCCTATGCGTTATACTTGTTCGCGACTGGTAGGAAACCGGAAAATTTTAGCTCCCCTTTCCTATGCATTCGGGCCCAGAGAAGTAGTTTTGCCCGCAGTCGTTTCTTGATTTCTTCCGGTTCGTGCACTCGCTGTGCGAAGTCTCCACAAGGACACGGAAGAGGCCTCATACTTATTGCCCGGCAGGACGCGCATGCGCCTTGGCACGAGGGCGAGAAGTCCTAGAAAAATACACATTGGCTTCCAGTGCAACGCCGCGAGCATAGGCTGCGGCGGCTCCCGCATAATCGGACCTGGTCAAGCAACGAAAGGATATCCGTGAGCGAAACGGACAACACCGCAGCACAGGATCTTGCATCCCTGAAGCTGCCGGAATTGCGCAAAATGGCCGCAGAGCGCGGCCTACGTGGTGTCTCTGCCCTGCGCAAGGGGGATCTCATCACCGCCATCAAGACCGGACAGGTTCCGCCTAAGGCCAAGGCCAAGGTGGAAAAGGCCGTTCAGGTAGAAAAGGCGGAGAAGCCTGAGACAGCAGATAAGCCGCGCAAAAAAGCGCAGGAAGATGCGCCGCAGAAGGCGGAAAAGCAGGAAGAATCCGGCGAGAAGCAGGATAACCGCCAGCAGAGCTCTGGCGAGGAGCAGCGCTATGAATCGCGCTCCCAGGCCCGCCGCGCTCGCCGCAACCGCGCCCGCCGCCAAGAGCGTCAGGAGCGCCAAGAACGGCAAGAGCGCGAGGAGCGCAACCGCAACGAGGAGCAGGGCGGCGCTAAGGACAACCGCGACAATAGCTCCCAGGATGGCTCCGATAATCAGGGCGAGAAGAATGACCGCGGCGATAATAAGCAGCGCGGCAACCGCCACGAGGACAACAATAACCACGAGCGCGGCAACCGCCGTGGGCGCCGCAATCGCCGCAACCGCCGCGGCCGCGGAAATAACAATGACAATAATGGCGGCAATGATTTGCAGGTCCGCGAGGGCGATGAGCTGCAGGCTGTCGGCGGCATCTTGGACGTCGTAGACAATAATGTCGCTTTCCTGCGCACCACGGGCTACCGCGCCGCGGCTTCCGACGTCTTTGTCAACAACGGCATCGTCCGCCGCCTAGGTCTGCGCTCTGGTGACGCCATTACCGGTCAGGTCAAGGTTTCCGGCCCGACGCATACGCACGGCAATGGCCGCAACCGCCGCAAGTACAATCAGCTGGTGCAGGTCGATACCGTCAACGGCATTGATCCGGAAGGCGCAAAGCAACGCCCGCACTTTAATAAGCTGACCCCGCTGTACCCGAATAAGCGCCTGCGTTTGGAAACGGATCCGAAGATCCTCACCACCCGCGTCATTGACCTCATCATGCCGATTGGTAAGGGCCAGCGCGCGCTTATCGTCTCCCCGCCAAAGGCCGGCAAGACGACGATTCTGCAGAATATCGCCAACGCGATTTCTACCAATAACCCGGAGTGCTACCTCATGGTCGTCCTCGTAGACGAGCGCCCTGAGGAAGTTACGGACATGCAACGCTCCGTCAACGGTGAGGTAATTGCCTCCACCTTTGACCGTCCGCCATCAGAGCACACCTCCGTGGCGGAGCTGGCTATCGAGCGCGCCAAGCGCCTGGTGGAGCAGGGCAAGGACGTCGTGGTCCTGCTGGATTCCATTACCCGCCTCGGCCGTGCTTATAACAATTCCTCCCCGGCTTCTGGCCGCATTCTCTCCGGCGGTGTGGACTCCAATGCGCTCTACCCGCCAAAGCGCTTCCTGGGTGCCGCCCGCAATATCGAAGAGGGCGGTTCGCTGACGATTATCGCCACCGCCATGGTGGAGACTGGCTCTACCGGCGATACCGTCATCTTCGAGGAATTCAAGGGCACGGGCAACGCCGAACTAAAACTGGACCGTGGCATTTCCGAGCGTCGCGTCTTCCCGGCCGTAGACGTCAACCCGTCCGGCACCCGTAAGGACGAACTGCTGCTCGTTCCAGAGGAAGCACGCATCATGACCAAGCTGCGTCGCATCCTCTCCGCCCTGGACTCCCACCAGGCCATTGACCTGCTCATTAAGCAGCTGAAGAAGACCCGCTCCAATGGCGAGTTCTTGATGCAGGTGGCCTCCTCGGCCCCGATGGCTGCGGATAAGGATGAAGAAGATTATGTCTAATCAGGTTTCGCTCGTTGATGACATCGTGTCCGAGTACCAGGGCATTGAGATGCAGATGGCCGATCCGGAAGTAGCCGGCGACCAGAAGCAATTCCGCAAGCTCTCCAAGCGCTACGCGGAGCTGCGCCCCATCATCATGGTTAATGATGAGCTCACCCAGGCGCGCGAGGATCTCGCTGATGCTAAGGAGATGGCCTATGAGGACCATGACTTCCAGGAGGAAGCGGACCGCCTAGAAAAGTCCGTGGAGAGCTTGGAAGAAAAGCTCGCTGACCTGCTCGCGCCGCGCGATGAGCAGGATTCCGAGGACATCATTATGGAAATCAAAGCCGGCGCAGGCGGCGAAGAAGCGGCCCTCTTTGCCGGCGACTTGGCCCGCATGTACGAGCGTTATGCGGACAAGACGGGCTTTAATTGGGAGGTCTTGGGCCTCAATGAGTCCGATTTGGGCGGTGTGAAGGATATGACCATTTCCTTCCGCTCCAAGTCCCCGTCGCGCGATGGTGCATGGTCCGTATTCAAGTTTGAGGGCGGCGTGCACCGCGTGCAACGTGTTCCGGTTACCGAGTCCCAGGGTCGCATTCAGACCTCTGCCGCCGGCGTGCTGGTCTACCCGGAGCCGGAAGAGGTCGAGTCCGTCAATATCGATGACAAGGATATTCGCGTCGACGTCTACCGTTCTTCCGGTAAGGGCGGTCAGGGCGTGAACACCACCGACTCCGCGGTGCGTATTACCCACCTGCCTACTGGGCTTATCGTGACCTGCCAGAAGGAGCGTTCCCAGATTCAGAATAAGGCGCGTGCGCTGCAGGTTCTGCAGGCCCGTCTGGATCAAATGGAGCGCGAGGCCCGCGAGGCTGAGGCCGGCGAGCAGCGGGCCTCTCAGGTGCGCACCATGGACCGTTCCGAGCGTATCCGCACCTATAACTGGCCGGAAAACCGCATCACGGATCACCGCATTGGTTACAAGGCCAATAACTTGGATTCCGTGTTGAACGGTGACATGAATGACCTTATTAAGGCCCTGCAGGACGAAGAGCGCGCTGAGCGCCTCGAGGCCGAGGGGTAAACCAGCGTGGATAACACGTATGGACGGGCGCTGCGCCGCGGGGTGCAGCGCCTTCGTGCTGCCGGGGTGGCCAGCCCTGAATGGGATGCACGCATCATGGCCGCGCACCTAATCCACTGCGGCCACATGGATATCCCGCTCGAACAGTCTCCTATGCGCGGCTTCGACGTGGCCTTTGATGCGCTGCTTCGCCGCCGGGAGGCCCGCGAGCCTTTGCAATACGTACTTGGCAGCGCCTGGTTCGGCCCGCTGGAGCTCAAGGTGGGCCCGGGCGTGTTTATCCCGCGGCCGGAAACCGAGGTTATGGCGGACTGGGCGGTGCGCAATGCCGAAGGCCCGCGGCTGGTTGATTTGTGCACCGGCACGGGCGCGTTGGCGCTCTACCTCCACCACTATCTGCCTGACACGCAGGTGAGGGCAGTTGAGCTTGCCGACGCCGCACTGGCCTACACCCAAGCCAATACCCATAACACCGGGGTAGAGGTCATCCAGGCCGACGCCACGGCCGACGATACTTTGGCGGACTGGAATGGGACCGTGGACCTCCTTGTGACCAACCCGCCCTACGTGCCGGAGACCCCGGATCTTGAACCGGAGGTATATCACGACCCGCATAACGCGGTCTTCGCCGGAGCGGATGGGATGGGGGTCATTACCGGCCTTATTCCGACCATTGCGCGACTTGTGCGCCCGGGCGGCAAGGTGGTCATCGAACACGACGATTCCACGAGCGACGCCGTACAAGCCGCATTGGCCCGACACGGCGGCTTTGAACAGATCGCCGCGCTGCAAGACCTGACAGGAACGCCTCGCTTTGTCACTGCGGTGCGCGGGGTAGACTAGGACACCATTGAGGGCAAGAAGGGGAAAAGATTATGCAAGGAAAGATTTTTAACTGTGCCGATGATGCCGAGCGCGAAGAGGGCATGAACATTGCGGTCAAGGCTGCGCAATCCGGCCGCCTTGTGGTCATGCCCACCGATACGCTCTATGGCCTCGGCTGCGATGCCTTTGATAATGATGCCGTAGCCAACCTCTTGGCCACCAAGCAACGCGGCCCGGATATGCCGGTACCGGTATTGGTGGGTTCCTGGGATACCGTTCGCGGTCTGGTTGCTTCCTATACCGATACCGCGCGTGACTTGGTGGAGGCCTTCTGGCCCGGTGGTCTGTCCATCGTCGTTCCGCAAGCGCCGTCCCTGCCGTGGAACCTCGGCGATACCCGCGGCACCGTGATGCTGCGCATGCCGTTGCATCCCATTGCCATCGAGTTGCTGCGCGAGGTTGGCCCCATGGCTGTCTCCTCTGCCAATATCTCTGGTCACCAGCCGCCGACCACGGCGCTTATGGCCAAGCAGCAGCTTGGTAAAGCCGTGACGGTTTACTTGGATGGGGGAGAGACGGCCGTTGGCAAGCCGTCGACCATCATTGATCTCTCCGGCGAGCGCCCGTACCTGCTGCGCGAAGGAGCGCTCTCGGCCGAGGAAATCGGCGAGGTTATTGGCGTCGACGCGCAGACCCTGCGAACCCGCCCACAGGCTTAAGGGGGAATTCGCGTGAGCGGCAGTGGTGTCCCGCTGCGCGAGCTGGCCCTCGTCATCCTCGTCGCAGCAGCATTTTCGTATCTCACCACCGGTGTGGTGCGCTCGTTTTTGGTGCGCACCGGCCGTTTGGCGGAGATTCGGCTGCGCGACGCCCACACACAGCCCACCCCGCGCATGGGTGGGGTGGCCATGTTTACCGGCTTCGTGGCGGCGATATTCCTCGCAGCCCAGCTTCCAGCCTTGACTCGGGGATTTATGCCCGTTACTCCGGAGATGAATGCGGTGCTGTGGGCGGCCCTGGCGCTCGTGCTTGTCGGAGTGGTTGATGACTTGGTGGAACTGAGTGCGATAGTGAAGCTTTTTGGCCAGCTCTTTGCGGCCACCTTGATGAGCGGGCTGGGCCTTACCTGGACGCTGCTTTTCATCCCTTTTGGCGGCGGCACCACGGTCGTCCTCGACCAATTACAAAGCACCCTGCTCACCGCATTCTTTACCGTTCTGCTCATCAATGCCATCAACTTTGTGGACGGACTCGATGGCCTGGCGGCCGGCCTTGGCATGATTGCGGGCGGGGCAATTCTGGTGTTTTCTTTGACGGTTCTCCACGACCAAGGCGGGGCAGTCTCGGCCTACCCACCCGCCATCATCAGCGCTGCCCTGGTGGGAATGTGCGCTGGATTCTTGCCGCATAACTTCGAACCGTCTCGCATCTTCATGGGGGATTCTGGCTCGATGCTTATCGGTCTTTTGCTCGCTGCGGCCTCGACTTCTGCGTCTGGCAAGATCAACATGTCGCTTTACGGCACGGTGGACATTGTCGCCTTGATGTCGCCCATCATTGTGGTGGTCGCGGCGGTGTTTATTCCAGTCCTGGACCTTGTCTGGGCTGTGATTCGCCGCCTGTCTCAAGGGCGCTCGCCGTTTGCTGCAGATAAGGCGCACATCCATCACCGCCTACTCTCGCTCGGCCATACCCACCGCCGGACTGTGCTGGTGCTCTACCTGTGGGTCTCCGCCGTGGCTTTCGGCGCGGTGTCCTTTTCCATCGTGCCCGCGCCGGTGGCCATCGGCGTCACCATCGTTGCCTTGGTCCTTGCGTTTGCGGCGACCCTGGTACCTTTGCGGCAAGGAAAGATTGGTCCAGCTGCGCGAGGGTCCGTCGTGGTGAAGGAATCCGAGCCCTCGTGAGGTAGGGTGTGTAGCCGTGAGTGAAGCACAAGCGACTACGCAACCCTCGGAATTTGATGACCACCGCCGTCCTTTGCAAAGGGCGGTCAAGCTGGGTGGTCTTGCCCTGCTGGTTATCACGGTGGTCTCCTTAGCCGTCTGGGGCGGTATCAGTGGTCTCCCCGGCATTTGGGGAGTCCTAGTCGGTGCCGCTATCGGTGGCGGCTTCGTCTTATTTACCGCCTTGTCGGTCCTGCTGACTGCCAATACCACTCCCGCCAACACCATGGCCGTGGTGCTGGGCGGTTGGCTGCTCAAGGTCATCGTTTTGGTCATGGTGCTTCTCGTAATCCGAGATATGGATTTCTATGACACTTTGGCACTGTTCGTGACCGTGATGCTGGCCCTTTTTGCCACTTTGGGCACGGAGGTATGGGCCGTCGTTACCTCGCGGGTCACCTACGTCTCGTAGCAGGCAAGTGGCCTTTGTACGGGCCCACCGCTTTTCCTTAAGGAGAGGTGGTGGGCCCTTTTGCTCTGTGTGCATGCAATCGTTTCTGTTGGGGTTACCCCCGTCAAGGTGGGCAAATAGGCAAGTGTGATGAACTCCACGTAGCAGGATTTAGGCAGAATGTGGCCTTTTTGTTGTGAATTTGTGGCGGAATTGAGCCTGCAGTGGCGAAACTAGGGCCGTTAGTGGCCCCCCACGTGCGAAAACTCTTGATCTAACTGATACGCTTTTCTTCGGGTTACCGCGGGCTAGCGCAAAAGCTGGCTTTCGCAGCGGTGAATCCCTGTCTTGCGCACGCTGATGTGCGACGGAGTCCGTGTGTGAGGCAGAGAGTTTGAGACGTCCATCGCACCACACGGCCTTCGACAAGCTGTGTGGCCCGAACACGGGAGAGAACGCTGAGCGTTACAACATTGGCCATGAAGGGTAGCTTCCACGCACCCGAACTGGACCCAGAATTTTTCCCGGGGCACGTAACCGAAGATGGCGGAGTCGTTGACCTCTGGTTGAGTGATTTTGCCAACGGTTGGTTCGCTTTGGATCGCATCATGCTCGTTCGCCTTCTGATGGCGGCCGTGCTGGTGCTCCTATTTGTTGTCGCCTTCAGGAACCCCAAGCTGGTCCCTAAAGGAATTCAAAACGTAGGCGAGCATGCGATTGACTTCGTGCGAGTTCAGATCGCAGAAGACATCTTGGGCAAGAAGGAAGGACGTCGCTTCCTTCCACTTTTGGCCTCTATCTTCTTTGCAGTTTTGTTCTGGAACCTCACAACTATTGTGCCGGGTCTGAACATTTCTCCGAACGCCCGTATCGGTATGCCAATCGTTTTGGCAGCTGTTGCGTATATCGCCATGATTTACGCCGGCGCTAAGCGCTATGGCTTTGGCAAGTTCATCAAGTCCTCGGTGGTTATTCCTAACCTGCCGCCGGCCTTGCACATTCTTGTCGTGCCGATTGAGGCATTCTCTACGTTTGTTATGCGCCCAGTCACCCTGGCTCTTCGTCTTATGGCGAACTTCCTGGCTGGCCACCTCATTTTGGTCCTGTTGTACTCGGCTACGAACTTCTTCTTCTTCCAGTTCAACGCCTGGACCGCAGTGGGTGGCTTGACCCTGGTCGCAGCGGTTCTGTTCACGCTTTACGAGCTTATCGTCATCTTCCTGCAGGCATACATCTTTGCCCTGCTGACGGCGGTATACATCGAATTGTCGTTGCATGCAGATTCGCACTAACAACAACGCGAACCTCGCGGTTAACTAAATACCCCAAAATCAAACCAACACCGCCCCGCAGGACACTCCCGCGGGATATACATTGAAAGGGAACGACTTTCACATGAACGAGATCATCCTGGCTCAGGACGCAGCAACCACCTCCTTCGACGGCCTTCAGTCCCTCGGCTACGGCCTGGCCACCATCGGCCCGGGCCTGGGCATCGGCATCCTCGTTGGCAAGACCGTTGAGGGCATGGCACGCCAGCCTGAGATGGCCGGCCAGCTGCGTACCACCATGTTCCTGGGTATCGCCTTCGTTGAGGCACTTGCCCTCATCGGCCTCGTTGCAGGCTTCCTGTTCTAAAGAACGCTTTACACAAGTAAATCGAACTTTAAGAACGGAGTCCCATGAACAACGTCATTTACTACCTTGCAGCAGAAGGAAGTGAGCACCTGCCGCTGGAGAGCGGCAACTCCATCCTCCTGCCCAAGATGTACGACTTAGTCTGGTCAATCATTCCGTTCGCCATCATCTTGCTGATTTTCGCGAAGTTCGTTCTTCCGAAGTACAGCCAGATGCTGCAGGAGCGTGAAGACCGGATCGAGGGCGGCTTGAAGCGTGCCAAGGCTCAGCAGGCCGAGGCTAAGGCTGCTCTGGAAAAGTACAATGCTCAGCTGGCCGATGCCCGTGCAGAGGCAGCCGAGATCCGCGAGCAGGCGCGCGAGCGCGGTAAGCAGATTGAGGCCGAGGCTAAGACCAACGCGGAAGAAGAGTCCCGCCGCATCGTCGCCAATGGCGAGAAGCAGCTGGAGGCTTCCCGCTCGCAGGTTGTTACTGAGCTGCGTTCCGAAATGGGCCAGAACTCCATCAACCTGGCGGAGAAGATTCTGGGCGGCGAGCTTTCCGACGCCTCTAAGAAGTCCTCCACCATTGATGGCTTCTTGTCCGAGCTCGACTCTGTGGCACCGGCCGGAAAGTAGGCAACTATGAAGGCAGCTAGCCGCGAAGCACTCGCAACCTCACAAACCCGCTTGGATGAGATCCTGGGAGGCGACAACAATGTCGCGACCGCCGCGCAGGCGGGCCTGGATATCTTCGAGGTTGTCGATGTCTTGGATGCAGACCGCGAATTGCGCGTCGCATTCACCGATATCGCCGCCCCGAGCGAGGCACGCAAGTCCCTGGCTGAGACCCTGTTTGGCTCCAAGATTTCCGATGGCGCATTGCGCATCATCCAGGAAGCTGCGGCCGCACAGTGGTCCACCCCGAAGGACTTTGTCAAGGGCTTGGTGTCCCTGGGCCGCCGCGCACTGCTGCGTGGTGCTGAGGCGCAGGGTCAGCTGGGCCAGGTAGAAGACGAGCTCTTCCGCCTGTCCCAGATTCTTGACCGTGAGGGCGAGCTCACCCAGCTGCTTTCCGACCGAACTGCTGATTCCGCCCGCAAGCGCGGATTGCTGGCAAACGTGCTCTACGGCAAGGTCACGATGTTTACTGAGGCCCTGGTGCTTCAGTCCATCTCCCGCCCAGAGCAGAACCCGATCGATGACGTAGCCGCTCTGGCTGATTCTGCAGCTGACCTGCAGGACCGGACCATTGCGCGCGTTACCGCAGCGGGTGAACTAAACGAAGGTCAGCAAGCAGTACTCGCTGAGAAGCTGGGCAAAATTTATGGTCGTGCGATGTCCATTCACTCTGAGGTTGACACCAGCCTCCTCGGTGGCATGCGCATCCGCGTCGGCGATGAAGTCATTGATGGCTCCACGGCAGGCAAGATTGCCCGCCTGCGTGCCCAGATGGCGTAGCCGAAACGACAGAAACGATTTAAGTAAGTGCTGGAAGATACTACCGAGAGCAGGAAGAACATGGCGGAGCTGACGATCTCCTCCGACGAGATCCGTAGTGCGATTGCGAACTACACCTCGAGCTACTCCGCGGAGGCCTCCCGTGAGGAGGTCGGCGTGGTCATTTCGGCAGCTGACGGTATTGCGCAGGTTTCTGGCCTGCCGTCCGTTATGGCGAATGAGCTGCTCGAGTTCCCAGGCGGCGTGATTGGCGTCGCACAGAACCTTGACACTAACTCGATCGGTGTCGTGGTCCTGGGCAACTTCGAGTCCCTCAAGGAGGGCGACGAGGTTAAGAGGACCGGCGAGGTTCTCTCCATCCCAGTGGGCGAGGAATTCCTCGGCCGCGTAATTAACCCATTGGGTCAGCCGATCGACGGCATGGGCCCAATCAACGCTGAAGAGGAGCGCGTCCTCGAGCTGCAGGCACCATCCGTGCTGCAGCGCCAGCCGGTTGAAGAGCCAATGCAGACCGGCATCAAGGCTATCGACGCAATGACCCCGATCGGCCGCGGCCAGCGCCAGCTGGTCATCGGTGACCGTAAGACGGGTAAGACCGCGGTCTGCATCGATACCATTTTGAACCAGAAGGCTAACTGGGAGTCCGGCGACAAGGACAAGCAGGTACGCTGCATCTACGTCGCTATCGGCCAGAAGGGCTCGACCATCGCTGGTGTGCGTCGCACCCTTGAGGAGCACGGTGCACTGGATTACACCACCATCGTGGCCGCACCGGCTTCCGATTCCGCCGGCTTCAAGTGGCTAGCGCCGTTCTCCGGTGCAGCGCTGGGCCAGCACTGGATGTACCAGGGCAACCACGTCTTGGTAATCTACGATGACTTGACCAAGCAGGCTGAGGCCTACCGTGCCATTTCCTTGCTGCTGCGCCGTCCGCCGGGACGCGAGGCATACCCAGGCGATGTGTTCTACCTGCACTCCCGCCTGCTGGAGCGTGCTGCAAAGCTTTCCGACGACATGGGTGCCGGCTCCATGACCGCCCTGCCGATCATCGAGACCAAGGCAAACGACGTCGGCGCCTTCATTCCGACTAACGTCATTTCCATTACTGACGGCCAGGTCTTCTTGGAGTCCGACCTGTTCAACCGGGGCGTTCGCCCGGCTATTAACGTCGGTGTTTCCGTCTCCCGTGTCGGTGGCGCTGCACAGACCAAGGGCATGAAGAAGGTCGCCGGTAACCTGCGTCTGGACCTGGCTTCCTACCGTGACCTGCAGGCCTTCGCGGCATTCGCATCTGACCTTGATGCTGCCTCCAAGGCTCAGTTGGAGCGCGGTTCCCGTCTGGTCGAGCTGCTGAAGCAGTCGGAGTCCTCCCCGCAGCCGGTGGAGTACCAGATGGTGTCCATCTACCTCGCCGAGGCTGGCATCTTCGACGTCGTTCCCGTTGAAGACGTCCGCCGCTTCGAGGACGAGGTGCACGAGTACCTCAATGCCAATACCCCAGAGGTCTTTGAGCAGATTTCCGGCGGCAAGCCGCTGACCGATGAGTCCAAGGACGCATTGGTTGCGGCAGCTAAGGACTTCCAGCCGACCTTCCGCACCTCCGAGGGCCACAACCTAGGCTCCGAGGCGCCGGTAGAGCCGTTGGATGAAAGCGACGTAAAGAACACCGAGCTCAACGTCTCCCGCAAGACGGCTAAGTAGAGTTCAGAACTCAAAACTAACCGTCTAGATTAAAGAAGGGAGGAGAAACGATGGCTACTCTTCGCGAACTACGTGACCGCATCCGGTCCGTCAATTCGACTAAGAAGATCACCAAGGCCCAGGAGCTCATTGCTACCTCGCGCATTACCAAGGCGCAGGCTAGGGTAGAGGCCTCACAGCCGTACGCGGCTGAGATGACCAGCATGATGAACAAGCTGGCTGCGGCTTCTACGTTGGAGCATGACATGCTGCGTGAGCGTGAAGACGGAAACGTCGCCGCCATCCTCGTGGTCACTTCTGACCGCGGTATGTGCGGTGGCTACAACAACAACGTCTTCAAGAAGGCGGCACAGCTGCAAGCTCTCCTGGAAAGCAAGGGCTACGAGGTAGTTCGCTACGTTACCGGTAATAAGGGCATCGGCCACTACAAGTTCCGCGAGGACGAGGTAGTTGGCAGCTGGGGCGGTTTCTCTCAGGATCCTACCTGGGAGACCACCCACGATGTGCGCCGTCACTTGATTGATGGCTTTGTTGCTGGTTCTCATGGCACTACTAAGGGCCGCGACGGCCTGCATGCGCAGGGTGAGGGCGCCGGTGTACGTGGCTTTGACCAGGTACACGTTGTCTACACTGAGTTTGAGTCCATGCTGACCCAGACTGCGCGTGCTCAGCAGCTGTTGCCAGTTCAGCCGGTTATTCAGGATGAGGAGTATCACCTCGGTGAATCCGCTCTGACTGACTCCGAGTCTGCGGACGATGTCGCCGCAGGATTCGAGTTTGAGCCAGACGCAGATACGCTGATGGAAGCGCTGCTTCCGCAGTACGTCTCGCGTATCCTGTTTGCTATGTTCTTGGAAGCTTCTGCTTCCGAGTCCGCTGCACGCCGTACAGCTATGAAGTCTGCTACTGACAACGCAACCGAGATGGTCGAGGACCTCTCTCGCGTGGCTAACCAGGCCCGTCAGGCACAGATTACCCAGGAAATTTCAGAGATCGTCGGTGGCGCTGGCGCGCTATCTGACAGCGCAGAAAGTGACTAGATTATGACTACAGCTCTGCAAGAGCAGAATGCACAGTCTTCGGCAGTCGCCGGTCGTGTCGTGCGCGTCATCGGTCCGGTTGTGGACGTGGAATTCCCACGTGAGGCACTGCCGGCCCTGTACAACGCACTGCACGTCGACATTAAGCTCGAAGCTGTTGCAAAGACCGTCACCCTCGAGGTCGCTCAGCACCTCGGTGACCGGCCTCGTCCGCGGTGCCGAGGTCATCGACTCCGGAAAGCCAATTTCCGTGCCGGTCGGCGACGTCGTCAAGGGCCACGTCTTCAACGCCCTCGGTGACTGCCTCGACGAGCCGGGTCTCGGCCGCGATGGTGAGCAGTGGGGCATCCACCGCGAGCCGCCAGCGTTCGACCAGCTTGAGGGTAAGACCGAGATTCTGGAGACCGGCATTAAGGTCATTGACTTGCTGACCCCGTACGTTAAGGGCGGCAAGATTGGCCTCTTCGGCGGCGCAGGTGTGGGTAAGACCGTTCTCATTCAGGAGATGATTACCCGTATCGCCCGTGAGTTCTCCGGTACCTCCGTCTTCGCCGGTGTCGGCGAGCGTACCCGTGAGGGCACCGACCTCTTCCTGGAGATGGAAGAGATGGGCGTGCTGCAAGATACCGCACTTGTCTTCGGCCAGATGGATGAGCCGCCAGGAGTCCGTATGCGCGTGGCTCTGTCCGGCCTGACTATGGCGGAGTACTTCCGCGATGTGCAGAACCAGGACGTGCTGCTGTTCATCGACAATATCTTCCGTTTCACCCAGGCGGGCTCTGAGGTTTCGACCCTGCTGGGTCGTATGCCTTCCGCTGTGGGCTACCAGCCAACCCTGGCTGATGAGATGGGTGTCCTGCAGGAGCGCATTACCTCGACCAAGGGCCGTTCCATTACGTCCCTGCAGGCCGTTTACGTTCCTGCGGATGACTACACCGACCCGGCTCCAGCAACGACGTTCGCTCACCTGGACGCCACCACCGAGCTGGACCGTGCTATTGCTTCCAAGGGTATTTACCCAGCAGTGAACCCGCTGACCTCTACCTCTCGTATCCTCGAGCCGGGTATCGTTGGCGAGAAGCACTACGAGGTTGCACAGCGCGTCATCGGTATTCTGCAGAAGAACAAGGAACTCCAGGACATCATCGCCATCCTTGGTATGGACGAGCTGTCCGAGGAGGATAAGGTCACCGTTCAGCGTGCCCGCCGTATCGAGCGCTTCTTGGGCCAGAACTTCTTCGTCGCACAGAAGTTCACCGGCCTGCCGGGCTCTTACGTGCCGCTGTCTGAGACCATCGATGCTTTCGAGCGCATCTGCGATGGCGAGTTTGACCACTACCCAGAGCAGGCTTTCAACGGCTTGGGTGGCTTGGACGACGTCAAGGCTGCATACGAGAAGTTGAACGAGAAGTAGGGAGAGGCACATGGCTGACATCACCGCCGAATTGGTTTCCGTCGAGCGCCTGCTGTGGTCTGGACAGGCCTCCATGGTCACGGCTGAGACCACCGAGGGTGAGATCGGCGTGCTTCCCGGTCACGAGCCAATGATCGGTCAGCTGATCGATAATGGCGTGGTGACCATCCACCCAGTGGACGGCGAGCGCCGCGTCGCCGCTGTGCAGGGTGGTTTCCTCTCCGTTACCCAGGACAAGATTACCGTCCTCGCTGATTGGGCCATCTGGTCCGATGAGGTGGATGAGGAGAAGGCTCAGAAGGATGTCGCTTCTGAGCACGAGCTCACCAAGTCCCGTGGCGAGGCCGCACAGCGTGCAGTTCGCCGCGCCAAGGCTTAATACCTTGGATTGGTAGGAGAGGGCAGCAATAGCCGCCCTTCCTGCTCTCTTAAGGCGCATCGGTTTATAGCCGGTGCGCCTTCTTCGTTTTTTCTTTGCCTATTCTTATTGGCATACTGGGACCGCTAGGCGCTACAATTCAAGAAATCAGTATCTCCACAGAGCGAGGATGGCGTGAATTAGCCCATGAATTCAACGTTTGTTGCAGTGCTTCTGTGGGCCCTCGGAGTGGCCCTGTTATTAGTCCTCTTTTTGGCGGCGCTCCGGTTTTTTACTATCCGCTCTCGCGGTACCTCTGTGCTTTTGCGCCGTTATCCTGCCAGAAACTCCCTTTCCTGGCGCCATGGTTCGTTGCGTTATGAAGGCGAATTTGTGGAGTATTTCAAGCTCCGTTCTGTCTCTCCGCGCTGCGATCTGCGCATCAATCGCCTCGACATCGAAGTAGTGAGCACCCGCCCGCTTGATGATGACGAGGCTTCTTTTATGTCCGCTGCCACCGAGGTCGTTCGCTTTCGGGCCAAGGGGAAAGAATATGAGCTGGCGTCCGACGCACACGGCATCATGGCCTTCGGGGCGTGGGTAGAAGCCGCTCCATCAAAGCGCCAGCAGCGCTTTGACTTCCGGGAATTGCGCGAGCGTGCTACCCGTCAATCCAAACGATAACTCCACCCGCTAGGGTAGAGAACATGCGTTTAGTAATCGCCCGATGCTCAGTAGATTACGTGGGCCGCTTGGATGCCCACCTGCCGATGGCAGACCGCCTGCTCATCGTCAAAGCGGACGGTTCCGTGTCCGTACATGCCGACGACCGCGCTTATAAGCCGCTTAACTGGATGACACCCCCGTGCACCCTGAAGGAGTCAGCGATTGAGGACCTCGACGGGGAAGACACCGGCGAAGTTTTGTGGCTGGTGGAAAACCCCAAGGGCGAGCAGTTGCGTATCACCATTGCTGAGATTCATGAAGAAATCTCCTATGAGATGGGCGAGGATCCAGGCCTAGTCAAGGATGGCGTCGAAGCTCACTTACAAGAGCTCTTGGCGGACCAGATTGATACCTTGGGCGAGCGCTACACTTTGGTGCGCCGCGAATATCCCACGGCCATCGGTCCTGTGGATATTATGGCTAAGGATGAGAACAAAAATAACGTCGCCATCGAGGTAAAGCGCCGCGGTGGCATTGATGGCGTAGAACAGCTGACACGGTATCTAGAGCTGCTTAACCGCGATGAGCTTCTCGCCCCTGTGTCCGGTGTATTTGCGGCCCAGGAAATCAAGCCGCAAGCTCGTACCTTGGCTGAGGACCGCGGCATTCGGTGCGTCGTACTGGATTACCAAGAGCTGCGTGGGCTTGAGTCTAATGAATTGCGGCTGTTCTAATGCCACGGCGAAATAGGCGCAAACCCGTAGAAGTTCGATCCCTACCTAAGGACGGCTCAACCTTCCTGGGCTCGCAAACGGTCGAGGGACCAAGCTGGACACACGGCGAACCCTACGTCATGCGGCATATCGGTTCTGCTCGCGCTCAGAAGTACTACTTGTGCCCTGGCTGTAACCAAAACATTCCGCCCGGGGTGGCGCACATCGTCGCCTGGCCGCGGGACGTGGGCCGCCAGGGCGACGATCGCCGGCATTGGCACCGCCACTGTTGGGAGCGTAGGTAGACTAGCGGGCATGATTGTTGCATTTTCTGTAGCCCCTGCGGTGGTCAATAATGACTCCCAAGAAATGGCCGATGCCGTGTCCGAGGCTGTGCGCGTGGTCCGCGAATCCGGCCTGCCCAACGAGACTAATGCCATGTTCACCTTGCTAGAAGGCGAATGGGACGAGGTCTTTGACACGATTAAAAAGGCCACTGATGCAGTGCGTGCGGTTTCCCCACGCACTTCTTTGGTGGTCAAGGCCGATATTCGCGAAGGCGTAACTAATCAGCTAACGGACAAAGTAGATGCGGTTAACCGCCGCCTTGCAAAGGAGGACTAGATGACTTCACCAAATAATGCTTATGTAGGAGGAGCGCTCGACCTCAGCCAGGTCAAGGCGAGAGCCGAGGCCCGGCAGAAGGCGCAGGAATCGCCGCAGACAAGTGCCGGCGGCGTCCAGTCCTTCTTCACGGTGACCGAGGCCAACTTCGATCAAGATGTGGTTCGCCGGTCTACGGAAGTTCCGGTCGTGGTCCTCATCGGTACTGCTCGTTCTACCCAGTCGGAGCAGTTGAAGACTGACCTTGCGGATTTGGCCGCGCAAGGAAACTTGAGCTTCTTGGTTGCTTACGTGGATGCGGATGCTACTCCGCAGGTTGCGCAGGCCTTTGGTGTTAAGAATCTGCCGACAGTCGTGGCCTTGGGTGCTGGGCAGCCACTGACGAACTTTGAGGGTGCGCAACCCAAAGACGCCCTAAAACAATGGGTCGATACCCTGGTGCACAATGTTGGACCACAGCTGAAGGGCCTGCAAGGCAATGAGGCATCGGCACAGCCACAAGAGGAAGAAGAGGATCCGCGTCTCCAGGAAGCAGAAAGCTTCTTGAACGCCGGCGACTTTGATGGCGCTCTCAACGTCTACAACTCCATCTTGGAATCCGAGCCCGATAATGTGCAGATCAAACAGGCGCGCGACACCACAGTCTTGCTCCAGCGCCTCGATCCTGCCAACCAGACCGAGGACCCGATTGCGGCCGCGGAAGGAGATAAAGGGGACGTCGATAAGCAAATGCGAGCTGCCGACGCCGAAGTGGTTGCCGGCGCCCCAGAAAAAGCCTTTGATCGCCTCATCGAGACGATGAAGACAACGGCTGGTGATGAGAAAGCGCGCGTGCGCGAGCGCTTGCTGGAGCTCTTCGGACTCTTTGAGGGGAATGACCCGCGCGTGATGGAAGCTCGCACCAAGCTGGCAAGTGCCTTGTACTAGCTCGGTAGTATAAAAGCATGACTTCAGTGCTTTTCCTGTGTAATACAAACCGTGGCAAGTCGCAGATGGCTGCGGCGCTAGCCGCCAAGCATGCGCCTGACTGGGATATTTACTCGGCTGGGGTGCAAACTACCCCGGAGCATACCCAGCAGGGCATCAATCAAGAAGCCAAAGCTTCCCTCGAGAAGGTGGGGGCAGAAATGACTGGTACCCCTGCTCTAGTGGATCCCCACCTGGCTGCCGCTGTCGACCACGTCATCGTAGTAGGTGATGCGAAATATGAGGGGCCAGCGCAGCGGTGGGACATCGAGGATCCTTCGCTGCGTGGTTTGGAGGGTGAAGAGCGCATGGACGCGTTGCGCGATGACATAGATGCTCGCGTAGCTGAGTTCGTGCGCGCCCAGCGATAACCCTCTATCCTTCCAGCACGTACCACTGCACGGAATTGGCCGGCAGATGCAGCGTCGTGGAGTTGTTCTCCACGCGGATGCGCTGGGGAAGAGGATTCCCAGCACCTTCATAGACGGCGTCATCGGTGTTGAGCACCATCTGCCATTCGCCGTCCTGTGGAACCCAGAGGCCATAGTTGGGAATGGAAGAGCCAGAAAGGTTGCATACGGCGAGCAGAGCAGAGCCGTCTGCACCGTAGCGGACATAACCAAGGACGTTATTGGTCGAGTCATCTGCTTTGACCCATTGGAAGCCATCCTGGTTGAAATCCTGGCTCCACAGTGCTGGGGTATCGCGGTAGACGAGGTTGATATCCCTTACGAGGCGCTTGATGCCGTGGTGCCATTCGCTACCCCAACCGTCGAGGTTGCTCCAGTCTACGGAATACCCCTCGGCCCACTCGGTAGTCTGGCCAAATTCCTGGCCCATGAAGAGCAGGTTCTTGCCGGGGTGGGAGAACATGTAGCCATAGAGGGCACGGAGGCCGGCGGCCTTATTCCAGTCGTCGCCAGGCATGCGCTCCCACAGCGAGCCTTTGCCGTGCACAACTTCGTCGTGGCTAAACGGCAACACGTAGCGCTCGGAGTAAGCATAGACCATGGAGAAGGTGAGCTCGCCGTGGTGATAGGAACGGTGAATGGGCTCGTGCTTGAAGTACTCCAAGGTGTCATTCATCCAGCCCATATTCCATTTCAGGGAAAAGCCTAGGCCGTTTTCAGAGGTGGGGGCGGTAACTCCCGGCCAGGAAGTGGATTCCTCGGCAATGGTGAGTACGCCTGGATGCGTGCGGTTGAGGGTGGCGTTGGTTTCCTGCAGGAATTGCACGGCCTCCAGGTTCTCGCGACCGCCATATTGGTTGGGCAGCCACTCATCGCGGGAATAGTCCAGGTAGAGCATGGAAGCCACGGCGTCTACGCGCAGGCCGTCGATGTGGAATTCTTCGGCCCAGTATAGGGCGTTGGCTACGAGGAAATTGCGGACCTCATTGCGGCCGAAGTCAAAGACATAGGTGCCCCAATCGGCCTGCTCGCCGCGGCGGGGATCGGGGTGCTCGTAGAGAGCCTGGCCGTCAAAGCGACCCAGGGCCCAATCATCCTTGGGGAAGTGTGCTGGCACCCAGTCCACCATGACGCCGATGCCATTCTCGTGCAGGGCATTGACCAGCTCTCGGAATTCGTCCGGCGAGCCCCAACGCGCAGACGGCGAGTAGTAGCCAGAGACTTGGTATCCCCAGGACCCGCCGAAAGGATGCTCGGCCACGGGCAAGAGCTCGACGTGGGTGAAACCGTGCTCCTTAAGGTATGGGATGAGATCCTCGCGCAAGCGGTTGTAGTTGGCGCCGATCTTCCACGAGCCGACGTGCACCTCATAGATGCTCATAGGCACATCGAGGTTGCCGGTACGCTTGTCCATCCAGGCGGAATCGGACCAGGCGAAACTGGTGGAATCCACGATAGAGTCCGTCTCCGGCGGGCAGGCGGTGCGCTTGGCTAGGGGATCGGCCTTGTCCTTGCGGCCCTCGTGGCTAAAGATGGCGAACTTATAGTGCTCGCCAGCACCGATACCGGGAACAAAGACCTCCCACACGCCGGTAGAGCCGAGTGAACGCATCGGATAGTGGGTGGGGTTCCAGCCACAGAAATCGCCTACTACGGCAACGCCCTGGGCATTGGGCGCCCACACGGCAAAGGAGACGCCGGAAACGGTACCCATTTCGGTGTCATAAGAATGCAGGTTGGCGCCGAGGACATCCCAGAGGCGCTCGTGGCGGCCTTCCCCAATCAGGTGCAGATCCAGCGAGCCCACCGTGGGAAGGAAGTGATAGCCGTCTGCCACGGTGCGGGTAGGTGCCTCTGGATAGGAGATTTCTAAGCGGTAATCGCAGTTATCGCCAATTTCCGCCTCCCAGATGTCGTCGCCGACCAATTCCATGGACACGGATTGTGCGGGGGTATGAAGCTGTACCGCGGTGGCACCAGGCTGGCGGGTGCGGACGGTACCTTCATGCCAGCCGTAGCAACCGTGCGGGTCATGGTGGCGGCAGTCATTGAGGCGGGCGAGGTCAGCGGCCGGGATAGTCATACAATCAGAGTACCTAGTTCGAGTGCGGTCCGGTGGGCGAATCTTTACGGGCGGTAGTCGGTGACCTCGCGCCAGGTGAGCTGTTCCTGGAGGGCGTGGTCGGCAGGGGGAAGGACGAAGACATGGGCGACGTCGCGATGCGGCTCTAAGCGTACAAAGTTGCGCTCGGACCAGTGGTAGGCAGAGCCGGTAATCGTGTCCCGGACGGTATAGGACTCGCCAGGGTGGCGGCCGATAGCCTGCATATCTACCGTGACGGTGGCTTCCTGTGCATTGCGCGGATCCAGGTTGACCACAACGAGGACTACATTGCCGGAAGCTGGATCCGCCTTCGAATAGGCAATGATGGCCTCATTGTCGGTGTCATGGAACCGCAAGGTGCGCAGTTGCTGCAAAGCGGGATTATCGCGGCGGATCTGGTTGAGCAGCCGGATATAGGACTCGAGGGAATCTTCTGACGCAGCCGCCGACGCAAAATCGCGCGGGCGCAGTTCGTACTTCTCAGAGTCGAGATATTCCTCGGAGCCTGGGGCTACCGGGGTGTGCTCGTAGAGTTCAAAGCCGGAGTACACGCCCCATAGAGGCGACATGGTGGCGGCTAGGACAGCGCGAATGGCGAACATGGCACGCCCGCCGGTCTGCAGGGACTCGTGCAGGATATCCGGAGTATTAACAAAGAGGTTGGGGCGGCAGATATCTGCTTGTTCGACGTGCATCCGGCCAAACTGGGTGAGTTCTTGTTTAGAGGTCTGCCAGGTGAAATAGGTATAGGACTGGGAGAAACCCGCCTTCGCTAGACCGAAGAGACGAGGCGCGCGGGTAAAGGCCTCCGCCAAGAAGATGACATCCGGATGGGTGGCATGTACGCGGGTAATCAGCCAGTTCCAAAAGTTTGCCGGCTTGGTGTGCGGGTTGTCCACGCGGAATGTACTCACACCGGCTTCCACCCAAATCATCAAGGTCTCATAGATCTCGTGGTAGATGGCATCAGGCGCGTTATCGAAGTTAAGCGGATAAATATCCTGATACTTCTTCGGCGGGTTCTCGGCGTAGGCGATGGAGCCATCCGGAAGGACGGTGAAGAATTCTGGGTGGCTGCTAGCCCATGGATGATCGGGCGATGCCTGAAGCGCGAAATCAAGCGCTACCTCCAGGCCGAGTTCCTGGGCGCGGGAGACGAGTTTTTGGAAATCCTCCATCGTGCCCAGGTCCGGATGGGCGGTGGAGTGGTCCTGGATGGCCCAGGGGCTTCCCACATCGCCGGGCTCGGCCACGACCGAATTATTCTTTCCCTTGCGATGTACCTTGCCGATGGGATGGATGGGCGGAAAGTACACCGTATCGAAGCCCATATCGGCCACCCGCTCCAGTGCCTTGGCAGTGGTATCAAAAGTGCCGTGGACTGGATTTCCCTCTTTATCCCAGCCTCCCGTGGAGCGGGGAAAAAGCTCATACCACGAGTTGTAGAGTGCGGCCCGGCGCTCCACATAGACCTCGTGGATTGCGCCCTCCACCAGCAGGTCGCGCAGGGGATGCGAGTGCAGGATGCCTGCTACTTCCTCCGAGAGCGCTACCTGCACGCGCTTATCGACGTCCAAGGACTCATCCTCCAAGTCGCGAGCGGCCGCAAAGAGCGGTTCCACCACATCCGACGGGGTTTGCAGAGCCGCGCGAGAAAACAACTCTGCGCCATGCTGCAGGTCATTGGCCAACTCAGCAGCGGATTGCCCAGCCGCCATCTTCTTGGTTACCGCGTTCTTCCACGTGGCGATGGGATCGGACCAGGCATCGACGCGGAAGTACCAGGTGCCTTGGGTGCCCGGGGTAAATACGCCGTGTACGCGATCCTGGTCATCGGGATCAACGTGCATGGTGACGGAGGAGGTAGCCGCGGTCCGTGCCGCCCACGCAGACAGGGTTGCCGAGACCGCATCGTGGCCCTCGCGCCAGACGAGGGCGGTGACAGGAATTACCTCGCCTACAACGGCTTTGGAGGCTACAGAACCGGCGGAGATAAGCGGGCGGACATCGTCAATACCAAGGCGAGTAGTCATGCCCATAAGACTAATGCAGCTGTGTCAATTTCACCGGGCAAAGAACAAATCAGTCACAATGGAAGGCGTGAACGACGTAACTCCCACTGATCAAGATTGGCTCGTAGATTTCCGCGGCGTCGAGCTGCGCCGCGGCGGCAAGACCCTCGTCGGACCCGTGGACTGGCAAGTAGAGCTTGATGAGCGCTGGGTCATTATTGGCCCCAATGGCGCGGGCAAGACCTCGCTGGTGCGCATGGCCGCGGCCGAAGAGTTCCCCTCGAAAGGCACCGCCTTTTTGATGGGGGAGCAAATCGGCAAAACCGACATGCGCGATCTGCGTGCACTTATAGGCATCTCTTCCGCGGCGGTGCAATCGCGCATCCCGGACACTGAGCGAGTAGACGATCTAGTTGTCTCCGCAGGTTACGCTGTGCTGGGCCGCTGGCGGGAAGAATACCAGGACATGGATTTCTCCCGCGCGGATGACATTTTGGCCCAAGTTGGGGCCACCCACCTCAAAGAGCGCACCTGGGGAACCCTGTCTGAGGGAGAAAAGAAGCGCGTCGTCCTCGCTCGCGCACTCATGTCTAACCCGGAGTTGCTCATCCTCGATGAGCCGTCCGCAGGAATGGACCTGGGAGGCCGCGAAGACCTCGTGGGATATCTTGGCAATTTAGCCATGGACCCCGATGCCCCAGCGATAGTCATGATCACCCACCACGTGGAGGAGATCCCCTATGGCTTCACCCACGCCATGCTATTGGATGAGGGTAAAGTTGTGGCAAAAGGACTGATTAATTCCGTCCTCACGTCCGAAAATCTGACTCGCGCTTTCCACCAGCCCATTCAGGTGGACCGCATTGGACAGCGATACTTCGCCCGACGAGCTTCTCTATGACCAATCCTTTTCATGACCGTCTCGATGCCATTGACGCCAGCGATACCACCGGCTTCCACGGTGGGCGCTTGGCGGCAACCGTCCTGCTCCTGCGGGACGGCGCTGATGGTCTTGAAGTGTGGGTACAAGAGCGCGCCCACACCATGCACAACTACCCGGGGCATTCAGTATTTCCGGGCGGCGGTGTAGACCCACGTGACTTTCCGCCGCGTTCCTGGGACTCGGGCGAGCTGTGGGCCGGAAAGTCTGTCATCTCCATGGCGCGCCGGATGGGGGTGACCAAGTACAAGGCCCACGCCCTTGTTTTCGCCGCTGCCCGCGAGCTCTTCGAAGAGGCCGGCACCCTTTTCGCCATCCGCGAGGACGGCATTGTCTCCAATGCGCGGCGCTATCACCAAGAGCGAAAACTACTAGAAAACCACACCATTTCCTTTACCGAATTCCTCAGCAATAACGGAATGCGCGTCGACGCCGATATGCTCCTTCCTTGGGCGCGCTGGGTAGGAAAGGGGAAAAGCCATTGGTTCGACACCTTCTTCTTCGTTGGGGTGTTGCCCTCCGGCCAAGAACCCGATGGGGATACCGATGAAGCAGACGATGCCGGATGGTTCTCCCCGCAGCTCATCCTGGACGGCTGGCGCGCCGGGCTGGTGCGCCTTGTCATCCCCACGTGGGCACAGATGCAAAGGCTGAGCAAGTATTCCTCCGTACAGGAGGTCCTAGAGGACGCATCCTTTTCGGACCTGCGCCCCGTCATTGGGGATCCACGCGAAGATCCCCGCTACCGCGAATTCTTTTCCACCACCCCTTTAGACCGAATATGAGTTATACCCCCGCAGAAGTCGACTTCCTTGCCGAACATCAAGAGGAAATAGCACACCTTGACCTCCCCTTAACCAAGGCTTCTCGGCTCAAAGACACCGAAATCCTCAAAGCTAAGTTCGGTGAGTATGGCCGCGCGGTCATGGAGTTGGTAACCGCCCGCAGTTCCGGAAAGCTCCCGCACGATTGGCTTATGGACGCAGACTCTGCCCAGCAAGCAACCCCCATCGAAGTGGCGGCGTATCGGACGAAATTCCTCGCCGAGCAGGGGGTGCGCGGCGTCCACGACGTCACCTGTTCCATCGGCACCGAAGGCTATAATTCTCCGCTCGACTACATTGGCTCAGACCTGGATGGATCACGGGTAAGAATGGCGAGGCATAACCTCTCTTCCGCCAAGATTTTCCGTGCGGATGCGCTGACGACTACTACCACCGCCGATGTTCTCCTTGCAGACCCGGCCCGCCGCGCCGGTGGCAGGCGAATCACGCGGCCGGAGGATTTGATGCCACCGCTCCCGGAGGTCGTCGATAAGCATCGCGACAAGGAACTGGCCATCAAGTGCGCTCCTGGCCTTGATTTTAGCGAGTGGGACGGCCTCGTCACCGTCGCGAGCGTCGACGGCGGGGTAAAAGAAGCCTGCCTTTATACCCCAGGCCTTGGCAGCGGCCGAAGAGCGGTAATGATTCGAGGAAACAAGCTGGATGTCCTCGACGACCACGCAGATAACCTACCCGATGCTGGAGACATTGGCAGTTACCTCATCGACCCAGATGGGGCCATCGTTCGAGCGGGATTGGTCCAGCACTACGCGGCCAGGGAAGGGCTGCATCAAATCGATCCGCGCACCGCATACCTGACAGGAGAGAGGATCCCGGAGGGGACTTCGGGATTTCCATTCATAGAAAAAGTACCCCTAAAGAGATTAAAATCCGTACTTAAATCCTATGACGCAGGAAGCTTAGAAATCCTTGTACGCGGGGTAGAAGTGGACCCTGACCAGCTGCGGAAGAAGATGAAGCTGAAGGGGACGAGGCCTTTTGCGGTCATCATTACGCGAATTGGCTCACAGGGAATCGCCTTGCTGTGTCAACCCCGAGTATCATCGTCCGAGGATAATTACGCAACATAAATATATCGGAAAGGTGAGTGCCCAATGCCAACTATCGTGGCTCTGGTCAAACACGTGCCGGATACGTGGTCTACCAAGTCTTTGAATGATGACCACACCCTGGATCGCACCTCCGTGGATAACGTCATTGATGAGGTTAATGAGTACTCCGTGGAACAAGCCCTGCGACTGCGCGACGATAACCCCGATGCGGGCTACAAAGTCGTAGCACTGACGATGGGGCCGGCCCAGGCCGACGAGGCACTGCGTAAGGCTTTGGCTATGGGCGCCGACGATGCCGTGCTCGTCTCCGATGATTCCTTGGCCGGAGCGGACGCGCTCTCGACCGCTTGGACCCTCAATGCTGCGCTCAATCAGCTTGACGACGTCCAGCTGATCACCGCCGGCACCGAAGCTTCCGACGCCTCCACCGGCCTGCTTGCCGGCCTGCTCGCCGAATACCGCCAGCTGCCGGCCCTTACCGGCCTGCACAAGGTAGAGCTAGCTGACGGCACTCTGCAGGGCACCCGCGATGATGCGCGCGGCACCTGGGAACTCGAGGCGCCGCTGCCAGCGATCGTTACGGTGAACGATAAGAGCGACAAGCCACGATTCCCCAACTTTAAGGGTCTTATGGCAGCTAAGAAGGCGGAAATCACCACCTTCACCCTGGCTGATCTGGGCATCGAGGCCATCGCGCCGACAACCTCCGTGTCGGCCGCTGAGAAGCGCCCACCGCGCACCGCCGGCGAAGTTATTTCGGAGCCCAACCCGCAAGATGCAGCGAAGAAGATCGCTGACTTCCTGTCCGCAAAGAACTTGATTTAGGAGTAGATATGTCGCACGTTTACGTACTCGTTGAGCACGACGCGGACAACCTCCTTCCCGTTACCGGCGAGCTGATTACGGCCGCGCGGGAATTGGGTACGGTGTCCGCAGTGGTCGTCGGCAAGCAGGCCGATAAGTTCGATGCCGACCTTGCCGCCCTCGGTGCCGCACAGGTAGTTCAGGCAACCGCCGAGGATTATGAACAGCGTTTCCTTACCCCGGAGGTTGATGCCCTGCATGCGCTTGGCGCTGCGAACCCGGCGCCCATTGTGCTGGCCGCAACTCCGGCCAATAACGAGATCGCCGGCCGACTTGCAGCTCGCCTCGCCTCTGGCGCACTGGTCAATGTTAGTGGCATCGCCGCCGATGGCTCCGCCCAGATGAGCATTTTCGGTGGTTCCTATGAGACCACCTCTACCGCCGCTGGCCAGTGCCCGATCTACACCCTTCGACCGGGTGCGGTTGAGGCTGCACCACAGCAAGTGGAGGCGCAGCCGGCGCCGATGCCGTTGCCGGCCGCCACGGGCAAAGACGTCAAGGTAACTTCCTTTACCCCGGCACAGAAGTCCGCACGCCCAGAAATTACCGAGGCCAAGGCAGTCGTCGCCGGCGGCCGTGGCGTGGGCGACGAGTTCGGCGCCGTTGTCGAGCCGCTTGCCGACGCCCTCGGGGCCGCAGTCGGCGCCACCCGCGACGCCGTCGATGAAGGCTTTTATGACGCCGCCTATCAGATCGGCCAGACCGGTGTTACCGTCTCGCCCGACCTCTACATCGGCTTGGGTATCTCTGGCGCTATCCAGCACACCTCTGGCATGCAGACTTCCGGCACCATTGTGGTGGTCAACCAAGACCAAGATGAGCCGTTCTTCCAGATCGCTGATCTCGGCGTCGTAGGCGATCTGCATGAAATCGCACCAGCCCTGACCGAGGAACTGAAGGCGCGCCAGTAATGCCGCACTACTTTGACTATGCCGCTACCCAGCCGATGCGCCAGAGCGCGATTGACGCGTGGGTGGCGGCGGCCGGCTCCCTCAACTCCGGCGCGCAGTATGGTTCTGGCCGCAAGGCTCGGTCCGTGCTGGATGATGCCCGTGAAAAGGTGGCTTCGCTTCTCGGCTGCGAGCCCATCGAAGTCATCTTTACCTCTTCTGGCACCGAGGCGGACAATATCGCCATTCAGGGTCTCTACGCGGCTGGGCAAACAAACCGCATTATTTCTACCGATATTGAGCACCCGGCCGTGCGCGATACCGTCTCTAAGCTGGAGACAACCGGAGCAGCTGTCGATATCCTCCCCGTCGACCGTTCCGGGCACATTGCAGATCTGTCGGCCCTAGACACGCTTGCCGACGTCGCTACCTGCATGTGGGCCAACAACGAAACCGGCGCCATTCAGCCCATCGAAGAGATAGCCACACGTGCGAATGCGACAGGCACACCCGTGCACGTGGATGCGGTGCAGGCCGTGGGCAAAGTTCCCATCAATTTTTCTGATCTAGGGATCACCAGCCTCGCCGCCAGCGCCCACAAGTTCGGCGGCCCCCGCGGCATCGGTTTGCTTTTGGCCAAGCGCAATCCTGCGCCCCAGCCGATTGCCTACGGCGGTGGCCAAGAACGGGGCATCCGCCCTGGCACCGTGGACGTGGCGGGCGCTTCCGGTCTAGCTGCGGCATTGGAGGAATCCGTCTCCGAAATCACCGCCCAGGGTGAGCGAATTACTGCTCTCCGCAATAAGCTGCGCGACGGAATTTTCGCCACCATCGACGACGTAGTGGTCAACTCTGCCGAGCCGTGCTTGCCTTCCCATCTGCACGTCTCATTTCCCGGTGCTGATGGCGATAGCCTCATCATGCTGCTGGATTCCTTGCAGATCGAGGCCTCTTCCGGCAGTGCTTGCAGCGCTGGCGTAAACCGCATGTCTCATGTCCTCGAGGCAATGGGCGTAAGTGAGGCGGAAGGAATCGGTTCCCTGCGTTTTACTCTCGGCAGGCTTACTTCGGAAGAGGATGTTGACTACGTCTTGGCTCATCTTCCGGAGGTTATTTCACGAGCCCGTTCCGTCTAGCTATCATTCCTTTCTTTCGCCGCAGATCGCCGGGCGGCGATAGCTTGGCCTACCGTAAGCGCCCAGTTCTTGTTCTTGGGCGCTAACGGTCCTTGGGGCTCATCATATTCCCAGCGGCCATCGTCAAAGAGCCATACTATGTCTCCAGTATGCGGATCCATGATGTAGAAGGCACCACCATCGGTTTTGATGTTGTGGTGATGCTGGCAGAGTGATGCCAAGTTGCTCCCCGCCGTTTTCCCTCCCTGTGCATGGTCAATCCGGTGGTCCTTTTGGCAGTTCTCTGCGGGGCGATTACAACTTGGCCAGCGGCACACGCCATCGCGGCCTTCCACGTAGGCGCCAACGAGCGGGGGAGTAACGTAGCTTTCGCTCTCCATCCTTTTTGCAAGGTCCATATCCCGCGTCTGGGTGGGACGCAGACTGTCAGCGGTCTCAGGGCTTACCCATCCGAATCCCCGGATAAATGCGGGAGCAGCCTCCTGGTCGTGGGCTCGGTACATATGAAGAACCACTTTTGCCCGCGACTCAATTTCGCCCAGAATCAACTTGGCTAGGACTTCAGCTTTCGTGAGGTTATGCTCTTCGGCTGCCTTACTAACGTGTTCATTGATGGCTAGCATGGTAGCTTCATCGAACTCCACTGCTAGCCCAGCCTTCCCGCCGAAACTGTGGTAGGTGAAATAGGAGTCGTTCCCTGCATCAGGCTCCTTATCTTCATTGGGGTGTGGGTCCTCCACAGCGATGAGGCCATTTAGCTTTCGCCGCAAATTGGTATTCGAAGGCAGTACCTGGCCGGGCTTCGTGGGGGTCAGGTAACGCGCAAGCTCTTGGTCTATCCGCTCGAGAATTTCGGTCGGGATGTCGCCCAGCTTGCTAAGCACGGCGTCGATAGTAATAAGACGAGAGAAATCCAGGAAGTAATAGGTTTCCTGGAGCGCCTTTGTCAGTGGTAGCTCTGCGAGTCGATAAAGGGCCATTGTTATGTCTCGCGTGCGCCGCTCGCTTAAGCCCGTGCGGGTGGAAAGTGTGTGGCAAGATATGTCGAAATCTTCTTCTAGGTCTGGCTTCACCTCATTCCAGAATAGGTAATCTTGTTTTCTGATTTCTGTGGCTTTAACTGCAAGCGGATCGTTGGGGTCATTGACTATGTAGTAGGCGTCCAAGATGAAATCCCCCGATTTGTAGAACATGTGTACTTAA
Organism: Corynebacterium sp. S5S1; assembly: GCF_001913985.1. Lineage (NCBI taxonomy): Bacteria > Bacillati > Actinomycetota > Actinomycetes > Mycobacteriales > Corynebacteriaceae > Corynebacterium > Corynebacterium sp. S5S1. Next base: position 24,003 of record NZ_MKXT01000020.1, on the reverse strand, counting down.
CTTCATGGTGAATATTTTAAGGCGTGCCCTGCCCCTTTGCAAGGGGTGTGGGCAAAGATATGTTCTAAAAGGATGTATTCCAAGAGGGGGTGAAATGGAGGTAAAGAAAATTATTTCAAGTGGCGCGTGTTAAAGATGTGACAGGAGTGAAGGCGTTGCTAGACTCACGCGCATGACATCAAAGAAGGCACTCCGAAAGAGCATTACTGCGGTGGTCACCGTGGCTGCGCTAGCCGTAAGTGGTACCGCCGTCGCCCAGGCGGTGAGCCTCGGTGCACCTAAGGGCATTGACGTTGCAGCGCACCAGCATCCAGGCGGTACACCTATCGATTGGTCAAAGGTGCGTACCGACGGTCAGTCCTTTGCATTCGTGAAGGCTACCGAGGGCGGTGATTGGGTAAACCCCCACTATGTAGAGGATATTCAGGCGGCTAATGCTGCTGGACTCAAGACCGGTGCATACCACTACGCACGTCCGGCTGGCGACGCCAAGACTCAGGCGGCCAATTTTGCCGCGCAGATCGCCCTAGCCCCGGATCAGACATTGCCTCCTGCACTTGATATCGAGGTGGCGGAAGGAAAGTCTGCGGCACAGCTGGAGCAGTGGATTGAAGAATTTACTAGCGAGCTCAAGCGTCTTACTGGTCGCACGCCCATGATCTACACCTACAAGTACTTCTGGATGGGGCAGATGAATAACTCCCAGAAGTTCTCGGATATGCCACTGTGGCTCGCGGCATACCAGGATCAAGCGCCTGAAGCGGTGGGCGGATGGAACGAGCTATCTTTCTGGCAGCGTTCTGGTTCTGGCAAGGTAGCAGGCATTTCTACCGATGTCGACATGAACCTGTTTAATGGTTCCAAGCAGCAACTGCAGTCCTTCAGCGACGGCAACTACGTAGACGTGGGCGGCGCGCTCGAGCAGCTGGTTGTGAGTGATGGGCTTGATTTGAGTTCCGATAGTACGCCGCTCATCGGTGCTATTTTGGCCTTGGCGGCGGGGCTGATTGCGATTCCGCAGCTTGCCGACGCCGCCGAAAAGTCCGGCCTCGATCCCCAAGCGGCGGAGGGCTTGGCCGGCTTCGTAAAGACTCTGCAAGACAAGGATGCCCTTCCAGTGGAGGACCTGGGAGATATGGCCAAGGGCAACTTCTCCGTCAGCGACCTAGCTATCCTGCTGGACAATGCCGGTCACGTGAACAACGTTAAGTCAGGCAACGTCTCCGAGTCGGAGGTATCGGAAGCTAAGAATGCCGCCAAAAACGCCGGCGCTGACGTACCCGATTTTGACGCGGGGAAAGTAGCTACGCTGCTTAATCGCGTACTGCAGTAGCACCAGTAAAAAACGCGCGGGTCCAAGTCTCGTCTTTATAATGGGCGGGCACTGCCCCGCCTAAGAGTGCCTTTGCCAGCTGGGCGGCTTCGACGGAGCCCTCGGCTGGCATTTCTGTATCTGAGGCCACCAGGATGATGTTCCCGTAGCGCCGACCCTTGAGCATCGGTGGGTCCGCGATGACGGCGAGGTGGTCAAAAACTCGATCGAGGCCCGCCAGCTCGCTCTTTGCCAGCTGTAGATCGGAATGGTCGCCGCAGTTGGCTACGTAGAGGCCACCCGGCGCCAGCGACTGCTTTGCAGCCTGAAAGAACTCCACGGTGGTGAGGTTGGCTGGTGTCTTGTCGCCAGCAAAGACATCGCGGATGATGATGTCGCGGCTGGACGGCAGGAACCCCTCAGTTTCTTGGCGGGCCTCGCCGGCACGGATTTTGACGGTGGGGGAACGGGGGACGTCGAAAAGCGTACGCACCAACTCGCCCAACTTGGCGTCGAGTTCGACCACCGTGTGGCGGCTGCCCGGAAGCTTGCTGGCAAAATAGCGCGGAAGGGAGCATCCCGCGCCGCCTAGGTGGGTCACGCGGAGCTTATTCGCTGGCCGAGTATTGAGGTGCTCAACCGCCGCCGCAATCCAGCGCATGTACTCAAACTCCAGCTCCTCCGGCTCACCGAGCACAATGTGGCTGCTCGGCACGCCATTAACGTTGAGAATATAGGCGCGGTCGCGAAACTCATCCGGCACAACCTCGGCTGTGCCGGTAGAAATATCGTAGGTGCCGGTAATTCCCGGATCGGTGGAAGCTCGCTTTCTGCCCATGTCACACAAGCTTAGGGAATGGATTCGATTTAAACCGCGTTGGGGCTAGGGAGTAGACTTTCGGGCCTGTAGTCAAGGTGAAATGGGGAGCACAATGCGAGTATTGGTTGCCATGTCCGGCGGCGTGGACTCATCGGTTGCCGCCGCCCGTGCAGTAGAAGCCGGCCACGAGGTAATTGGCGTTCACCTCGCGCTGCACAAAGACGCGCAGCAGACCAGGGAGAAGGCCCGCGGTTGCTGCTCATTGGAGGATTCGGCCGACGCCCGCCGCATCTGCGATAAGCTGGGCATTCCCTTTTATGTCTGGGACTTTTCGGAGGAATTCAAAGAAGAGGTCATTACGGACTTCGTGGATTCCTACGCCCGCGGCGAGACCCCCAATCCCTGCCTTCGCTGCAACGAGAAGATTAAGTTCCGAGCGCTGCTGCAAAAGGGCATGGCGCTTGGCTTCGATGCGGTTGCGACGGGCCACTATGCCACTATCGACGAAGACGGCTATATGCGCCGCTCCTTGGACGAGAATAAGGACCAGTCTTATGTGCTCGGCGTGATTTCGGCCGAGGAGTTGGAGCACTGCTTTTTCCCCATCGGCGATACTCCTAAGCCGCAAATCCGCGAAGAGGCTGCTGCGCACGGATTTTCCACCGCGAAAAAGCCGGATTCCTATGACATTTGCTTCATTCCCGACGGCAATACACAGGCGTTTCTGGGCGCCCGTATTGGATTGCGCCCCGGCATGATCGTGGATCAAGAGGGCACGGAGCTTAAGGAGCACGATGGCGCGTGGAACTACACCATCGGCCAGCGCAAGGGCCTGGACATCAAGGCGCCGGCTGCCGACGGCCGCCCCCGCTACGTCACCGATATTGATGCTGCTACCGGCACGGTTACCGTCGGCGCCCGCGAGGACTTGGCCGTAACCTCGATTCAGGCCGATCGCCTGAAGTACCTCCACCCAGGCATGGATGGGGATTTCGAGTGCGAGGTTCAGGTGCGCGCACACGGCTCCGTGGTGCCATGTACCGCCCACGTTGACCGCGAGGCGGACGAAATGCACCTCGAACTCAAGGAGCCGCTATCTGGTGTCGCCCGCGGCCAAGCGGCGGTGCTGTACCTGCCTTCGCCGGATGAGCTGGGAGACATCGTCATCGGCTCCGGCACCATCTGTGGAACTAATTAAGTACGCAGTTGGCAATGAGCCGATCTAGCGCTCGGACATCGATATTGGGGCCAATGTTGATTTTGAATTCGCCAGCCCTAGTCCACAGCTGCAGCTCAGCATTGAAGTCAAGGAGCTTTCCCGCGTTTTCCGTGGACCACATGTTAATGGAGGAATAGGGCAGGGAGTACATCTCTACCTTTTTGCCTGTAAGGCCTTGCGCGTCGCGGATGATGAGGCGCCTATTGGTAAATACGGCGGCATCGCGGACTGTCTTGAAAGCGCAGACGGGATATTCCTGTTCGGCCAAAACAGTGGAAATGTCCTGGGGAATTTCGCACTCGTTGTAGAAGGTCCAGCCGGAGTATTTTTCCACGCCCATAGTAAGGTTCCTTTCGAAGTGATACGTCGCGTATCGGATGGATAATTTTGAGAAATAATACTAGCGCCGAGGTGAATATGGACGCTTTTGGCTTAGGCCCTATGCCGGGATACTCCATGAGTGAGGCGGCAGACATCGTGATGGGTGAGACGGGTGGTCTCCCGCACCTTCCGCAGTTACCGGACCGCGGGATTTATGCTGGGGCCATTGGGCGCACAGCGAGCTTGTTGGAAGCAGTCTCCATTGACCGCGGACCGCGCTCGTGGGTGCTCAGTGATCGGCCACAGCTCATTTCGCACCGGATTGTTGACCAGATGAGCCGCGACCTGGACGAGATTCAGGAGGTGTGGGGCGAGTCAGTTTCCCGTATCAAGATTCAAGCGGTAGGCCCGTGGAGTTTGGCGGCCGCTGTGGAGCTAGGAAACGGGCACCGCGCGATTACTGATTCGGGTGCTTTCCGGGACCTGTGTGGTGCACTATTGGCCGGAATCCGGAACCACAAGGCGCAGGTGGCACAGCGTTTTGGGGCAGAGGTTCTTGTGCAGCTGGACGAGCCGCTGCTTGCCGACGTCCTTTCGGGAGCCCTTCCAGGCACCACCGATTTTGATACGATCAGGGCTTTTCCCGCGGACCAGGTCAATGCGACACTGGCGGAGTTTGGCGCGGACTACCTTCGGCTTCGCGAGCCATTATGGGAAGTGGCGGCGAAGACGGTGCTGCTCGATTTTGTTGGTCTGGCCTCGCCCGAGCATCTCGATGGCTTGGGGCAGTGGATTGATGGCGGCGCTCGCGTCGGATTGGGCGTGGCAGGGCAAGATGCTCGCACGGAGGCTATTTCTATTGCACAGCACTTTGACCGCATGGGCCTGTCGCGGGAGCGAATTCCAGAACAGGTTGATATCTTCCCCTGGCCGGTGGAAAAGGCCGCGCCCAGCTATTCTTTTGCTGCTGAGGTGGCGGGCATCCTCATTCGCGACGCCGGTGATCTTTAATCGACGCGCCCGCGGCTATCCGTGGTGGTGAAGTATTCGCCCATATAGGGAATGACATAGCGCAGCTTGCCGTGTGCGGTGGGTTCGATGAGGTCGGCGTCGATAAGCCGCTGGCGGGTGGCCGACAAGGAGCGCACGGTGCGGTCCATGTGGCCCGCGATGTCTGCGATGGTGGCGATGCCATCGACTTCGACTGCGGCCATCGCTTCCAGGAACTCCCGCTGCGCCGGCGGCAGGGCTAGCGTCGCAGGCTGGTGCACCTGCGCGCCCATGATCGATATTGCATCTGGGGCGATAGAGGCGATTGTCTGCTGGGAAATGCCGCCTTCTTGGTTGCGGCGACTGCGCTCCCATGCCAGTGAGCCGACCAATTGCACGAGGTAGGGGTAGCCGCGGGTGAGCGCGGCGGCGTCCGTAATCGCTTCGTGGCTAAACTCCAGCCCCGACCCCGAGGCCGTGTGCTCTAGGGCCTGCTCCGCATTGGCTGGCGACAAGGGGCCGAGCACGAATTTTTGGGCCCGGCGCAGGAAGGTTACCCCGGGCAAGTCCAGCAAGTGGTTGACCCCCTGCGGCAGGCCAGCGGCCACCAAGGCGATATCGATTTCATCGCGCACCAAGTCTTGGTAGGCCACGGCGATGGTGGTGAGCTCTTCGACGTCGGCGTCTTGAACCTCGTCGATGGTGAGGAGGATGCCGGTGCCTTTCAGCTCGGAGGAAAGCTCGCGTAGGCGAGTATTCAACGTGGGGGTGAAGCGGTCTTCCTTCTGGTGGTCGAAGCCAATCGATCCTACGCCGCCGATGCCGATGCGGCTGACCTTCTTCTTCTCGCTGGGCGAAAGCCGCTCGAGAAGCCTCGGAATCGTGGTGTTGACCAGTTCCTCCACCATGGTGGAGCGCCCAGAGGCGCGTAGCGTTACCCAACCGCGCGCTTCGGCAATATCTTCCAACTCGTTGATAAGGACCGTTTTGCCGATGCCCCTAGCGCCGCTTAGCACCATGGAACGGGAGGCATTACCTGCTGAACCATCGAGGGCAGTGCGGAAACTATCGAGCACGACGCCGCGGCCGACCCAGAACAGGGGAGGGGCGCCGAATGTCGGGCGGAATGGGTTGTCCATGCGGCTAGTGTAACCCGTTTTGTCGGAGATTTGGGAGACTTTCGGCTCAATGTGGAGATTTGGGAGACTTTATAGGTTTCTTACTATGGAGACAGCCTAGGCGCCAAGCGATGGCACCGATATGAAGAGAGCCAGCGGCTACGAATGCGTACCACCATCCAAAATCTACTGCTCTGTACCACGGCATTGCAATGCCGACAAGCGTAATGATGGCGATCGTGAAGATTGCGTCTATAACCAGCATAGGGGAAGAAACTGGCTTCTTTAGGGTCTTCCATGCAGACCAGAGTTCGAACGCAGTGATAGCGGCAGGGATTAATGTGAGGAGCATTGCGGTTTCCTAAATCCTCTCGAAAAGCGCTTCTGTGAGTCCTTCAGTTCCCGCTGGCGAGTCATTATTTGCGAAGGCAGCGCGATTTTCCTTCGGGTCAATGACGAGCATTGTGGAATAGCCAGAGGTACCGCCGTTGTGCCAGAAACTCTTGCCGTCATCATTCTTCTGCCATCCATAGCTAGTGTCGCCATGTTCCATAAACCATGCAGTGAAAGCTGCCATGTCCTGGGCGGTGGACCGAACGGCTCCAGCTGCGGCAGGGCATCCTTCCATCTCCCAAGGCTCAGCTTCTCGGCCTGCGGCCGTGAGCCCACGAGGGGCATCGTCAGGGACGGAACCTGGTGTCATAAGGTAGGTTTCTTTCATTCCGGCGGGCTTAAGGATTCTCTCGTGGAGCAATTGTTCGTATGGCGTGTCGGCGGCGGTTTCTAAGGCGTGGCCGAGCAGTGCGTAGCCCAAATTGGAATAGGATTCTGTGCCACGATCTGCAAGCTCTGATTCGGTTGCTGAATCCACGATATCTTCTGTGGATACACCTGCGTACGGGTTTGAACCGGTGATGCTAAAGACAGCAGAAGAGAAAGTCATGGCTTTTGCCTGTCTGGGCAAACCCGAGGTGTGATCGAGTAGCTCACGAACTGTTACATCGGAGACTGGTGAGTCACCGACCTCGAGGACTTCACCCATCGTGGTGTCGAGGCGAATTTTTCCCTCTTCTACTAGTTGGTGGGCAATTTCTGCGGTGAACATCTTGGTTACAGAGCCGATTTCCACCTCGGTATGCTCATCGGCGCCGAGTCCGGCGAAGGTGGCCTTTCCCTGATCAAGTGTGAAGGCTGTGAGGTTGTTGAAACCAGCTTCCGGGTGTTCCCGTAGGTGTGTAGAGAGTTCCGGATCTCCGGTTGCGGTATCGGCCATCGAGATTCGCTGGGGTCCAACGATGAGTAAGAAGGTGGCCGATACCACGGCTGCGACGGCGGCGAGGGCTAATTTGCGCATTAGTGAGCCTCGCTTGCGGTAATGATGGTCAGGAGAGGAACCACTCGGGCGGCTCGAATTGCGTATTTTCCGCCTGCCTTGGTAGTCCAGCCCGCGCTCGTGAGGGCGCTGAGGTGGTGATAGGCCGTACCGGTAGACGTGACGATTTCTTCTTCGACAAGTTCTGTGGCGCTGGCCGGTGCGGTAAGGAGCCGGCGCAGGATGGCGCTACGAATCGGGTGGGCCAGAGCGGCAAGGCGGTCGAGGTTCTCGGACCAGTCGCCATGTGTCACTGCTTCTGTAGGCTGCTGCCATTGGTAGATATAGGAATTCTCACCGATAGTGAGGTTGCCACCAAAGATTACGGACCCCTCGGGAAGCTCTTCAGAAGGCTCGAGGGCATCCGCAAGCCACATGGTGGACTCGTCAGCGGAAGCTTCTGCCGAGGGTGGTGTGGGTTGTTCGAGCTTGGCGACGCGCTCCTCGAGGGCTAAAACTCGGGATTCTATAGATTCCATAGTTCTAGAATTCCAAAAAGCTAGAACTTTGGCAACGTGTTTAAGAAATCAGCGGCCACGCCGTCGAGACATCCGAAGCATCGCGGCCTTTGCCTTCCAGGTATTTCTTGAACGCAACGCGGTCCTCGTACCACTTGACGGCCTGGAACTCCATGAGCTCGTTTTCATCCATCTGAGCCAGGTTAGGGTAGTGCTGGCGTACCTGCTTCCATGCCACGCGGGCGGCTGCGAGGGCGTCGGCAGTAGCTTCGTGGGCGTTGCCCAACTCGACGCCGTAGTGTTCGCACACTGCGCCAAGGGTGCGTTTTCCTTTTCGCCACTTATCGCTGACGCGGTCGATCACATAGGGGTCATAGACCGGGCCGGTTACCGTGAAATCGCCAGTGAGGCTGCGCAAGACCGTGAGATCAAAGGCAGCGTTATAGACAATGAGCGTCAGACCATCCTCCCATGCAGCCTTGATTGCCTCGACCGTATCTTTGAGCACAACTTCGTGGGGGCGGCCCTCTGCGCGGGCCTTTTCCGTGGTGATTCCATGGACATTGGTCGCTTCTTGTGGAATTTCGATTCCGGGATCGGCTAGGTGCTCATTTTTTTGCACATCGCGGCCGTCAATGCGGACTAGGGCAGAGGTAACAATGCGGGCTTGTTTAGGGTTGGCCGAGGTGGTCTCAAGGTCGAAGGCGAGCATGCGGGAGGCGTCGAAATTCATGATTCATACCTTAGTAGCTAGCCCCGACACGAGGGATAGCTACACTTGTGCAGCGTGACTAATCCAGTTGATCTGCACCGTGAATGGAACGACCTCGCGCAGGAAGTGCGCCGCCACCGCAATCTGTACTACAACGGTGAGCCGGCTATTCCCGACGCCGACTTTGATGCACTCTTTCAGCGCCTTCTTGCGCTAGAAGAAGAGCACCCAGAGCTTGCCGTGCCTGATTCGCCCACCCAGCAGGTGGGTGCTGCCCCGAGCGGCGGCGAAGATATTGAGCACCTTGAGCGCATGATGAGCTTGGACAATGTTTTTAGCGCTGGCGAGATGCAGGATTGGTTGGATAGAACTCCGGCACAAACATATCTCACTGAGCTGAAGATTGATGGTTTGTCTATCGATTTGGTTTATCGTGATGGGCGCTTGACCACCGCTGCGACTCGTGGCGACGGCACGGTGGGTGAGGAGATCACTGCCAATGCACGCGTAATCAAGGATATTCCGCACGAGCTGACGGGGACTGATGAATACCCAGTTCCGGAGCTTATCGAGATCCGTGGCGAGGTATACATGCGCCCCGAGGACTTCGAGGAGATCAATGAGGAACGCGCGGCTGATGGCAAGGATAAATTTGCTAATCCGCGCAATGCCGCGGCCGGTGGACTTCGCATGAAGGATCCCGCCGAGGTGAAAAAACGCCGCCTGAAAATGGTGTGCCACGGCTTGGGTGCGCGCGAGGGATTCTCGCCCAGCTCACAGCACGATGCCTATAAGGCGATTGCGGCTTGGGGGCTACCCGTTTCCCCGTATACCAAGCAGGTGCACTCGGCCAAAGAGGTTCAAGAAGAGGTGGCGCATTGGGCAGAGCACCGCCACGACGCCATCTTTGAAATGGACGGACTCGTGGTCAAGGTGGATGGTTTGGCTTCGCAGCGCGCACTTGGTTCGACTTCTCGCGCGCCGCGCTGGGCCATTGCCTATAAGTATCCGCCGGAAGAAGTGACCACGAAACTCAAGAATATTGAGGTGGGGGTAGGCCGTACTGGGCGAGTAACGCCTTTCGCCATCATGGAGCCGGTCTTTGTCTCCGGTTCCACGGTGTCCATGGCAACCCTGCACAACCAATCCGAGGTCAAGCGCAAGGGCGTGCTCATCGGGGATACCGTCATTATCCGCAAGGCGGGCGAAATTATTCCGGAGGTCCTTGGGCCGGTGCGCGAGCAGCGCGATGGTAGCGAGCATGAGTGGACCTTCCCGGAGAACTGTCCTGCGTGCGGCACGAAATTGGCTCCACAGAAGGACGGCGATGCCGATTGGCGTTGCCCCAATACGCAGTCCTGTCCGGCGCAGCTCTCGGCACGCCTGGAGTATCTGGCTTCCCGCAAGGCGTTGGATATTGAGGCTTTGGGCGAGAAGGGTGCGATGGATCTGATCGACAACGGCATTCTCGTTGATGAGTCGGAGCTTTTTGAGCTCACCGCGGAAAAGCTATTGGCCTCAGATGTCTATACCGCAAAGAAGGACACCAAAGACAAGCGCTCTAAGAAGGAGGGCAATGTCAAGGTCAATACGGCAGGCCAGAACTTGCTAAACAACCTGGAGGAGGTAAAGGGACGCGACTTCTGGCGCGTCTTGGTCTCGCTGTCCATACGTCACGTGGGCCCGATTGCGGCTCGAGCGCTTGCTTCCCGCTATGGTTCCATGGACAAGCTGCGCGCTGCGAAGACAGAGGAGCTTGCAGAGGTCGATGGCGTCGGCATGACCATCGCGCAATCCTTCCACGATTGGTTCGAGGTGGATTGGCACCGCACGATTGTGGACAAATGGGCTGCTGCGGGCGTGGCCATGGAGGTAGCGGCCGAGGATCACAAGGAGCAGACCCTCCAGGGCTTGACCATTGTGGTTACCGGCAGCTTGGAGAACTTCACCAGGGATTCCGCGAAAGAAGCTATTGTCTCGCGCGGCGGCAAGGCCACCGGTTCGGTGTCGAAGAAAACCTCGTACCTAGTTGCCGGCGAAAAGGCTGGCTCGAAGGAGGATAAGGCTCGCGAGCTGGACATCCCAATTCTCAACGAGGCGCAATTCCAGCAACTACTCGAAACCGGCGAAGTCTAATTCGCTTCAGTTACTTCAGGAAGCTGCCCAAGATAGTGCCGATGTGGCCCAAGTGCTCGACCTCGGAGGCGAGGTAGTCAGGGCCGCCGGTTCGCCCCATGGCGATGACCAATCCGGTATCGCCGAGTGGGGCGGCGGCGAGTGCGGAGTCAAGCAGGGACCAGCTTTCTGGTACCCACTCGTCGCGCTCGGGATGGAGGACGCGGGCGCTTTCGACCTCAATGTCGTGAGGAACGGTGCCGTCATCTTCCGGGGCGGCGTTGGAGGAGGCTAGGCGGCGGATAGGCTCGTTATTATCAATGACGATGCACCAGGTGGAGGTGAGTGCCTTTGGGATGGCCGCGACGACCTCTTCCATGGCCGCAGTGACATTGGTGGCATTAGCTACACGCGCGAGCAGCTCAATCTGGCCGCGGCGGTCTACTCGGCCGCTAAACGGGCGGATGGAGTCAATTTCCACGCCGTCGACGGAGGAGGCGGCGGTGATGAGGACATCGGCCATGGCGCCTTGGGGCAGCTCGATGACAATGTCATCCATAACGGTGCCGTCGGGGAAGTTTTCTACGATATCGACCGATTGGATATTGCCGTCGACGAGTCCAAAGGCGTCGGCAAGCTGGCCCAGGCTGCCAGGGGCATCGGGGAGCAGTACACGGATCAAAAAGGACAAGGTCTCGCACGCTTTCGGTAGTTTGTAGTCCCAGACATGATACGTGCGTCACAATGCGGGCTTCAAGCAACGCAAATTTGGGGTGACGCGGCAGCCGTCGCGGTAGGTGCAGTACCATGGGTCGTTAGCAATTCACATAGTACATGCATCGTGTGAATATTTTTCACCCGCATGTCGATTATGCAGATAAAGGATGGAGTTCGCGTGTCTGAGATTTCGCGTGATGAGGTAGCCCACCTCGCCAAGCTTTCCCGCCTGGCCCTCAGCGAGGAAGAGCTAGCCCAGTTTGCAACGCAGATTGATGAAATTGTTGATTCCGTTTCCGCGGTAGGAAACGTGGATACCGAGGGTGTGGAGCCGATGAGTCACCCGCACTCCGTGGACGCCCCGATGCGCGAGGACGTTATTGTGCGCACCCTTACTGCAGAACAGGCTTTGGATCAGGCGCCGGCCGTAGAGGATGAGCGCTTCGTCGTGCCACAGATTTTGGGAGGAGAATAAATGTCTAACCTGACCGTTCCTGCGGAGGGATTGACCTCCCTGACCGCCGCCGAGTTGGCGGAAAAGATTCACTCCCGCGAAATTACCTCCCGCGAGGTTACTCAGGCCTTCCTGGATCGCATCGCAGAGACCAATGAGGAGCTTAATTCCTTCCTGCACGTGGGGGCGGAAGAAGCCCTCGCGGCTGCCGACGCCGTGGATAAGGCCCTCGATGCCGGCGAAGAGCCAGCTTCTGGTCTGGCAGGCGTGCCCCTGGCGCTGAAAGATTTGCTCGTTACCACCGATGCGCCGACCACCGCAGCCTCCAAGATGCTGGAAGGCTACGTTTCCCCCTACGACGCTACCGTGACCAAGCGTCTGCGCGAGGCCGGAATTCCCATCCTGGGCAAGACCAACCTGGACGAGTTTGCCATGGGTTCTTCTAATGAGAACTCTGCTTTTGGTCCGGCGCATAACCCTTATGACACCGAGCGCACCCCGGGCGGCTCGGGCGGCGGTACCGCAGCTGCACTCGCTTCCGGCCAAGCGCCACTCGGCATTGGTACCGATACCGGTGGCTCCATCCGCCAGCCAGCCGCGCTGACCAATACTGTCGGTGTTAAGCCAACCTACGGCACCGTGTCCCGCTATGGCCTTATTGCTGCCGCATCTTCCCTGGATCAGGCCGGCCCGTGTGGCCGTACCGTCCTCGACACCGCGCTCCTGCACGAGGTCATTGCTGGCCACGATGCCTTCGATGCGACCTCCGTGGATAAGCCGGTAGCACCGGTTGTCGCCGCCGCACGCGAAGGTGCCAAGGGTGACCTTTCTGGTGTCAAGGTCGGTCTTATTAAGCAGTTTGAGCGCGATGGCTGGCAGGAAGGCGTGATGGAGAACTACCACGCCGCCGTTGAGCAGTTGCGCGAGCAGGGTGCGGAGATCATCGAGGTAGATTGTCCACACTTCGATGACGCCTTGGCAGCGTACTACCTGATTATGCCGTGCGAGGTCTCGTCCAACCTGGCACGTTTCGATGGTATGCGCTATGGCCTGCGCGCGGGCGATGATGGCTCCCACTCCGCCGAGCAGGTCATGTCCCAGTCTCGTGCGGAGGGCTTTGGCCCTGAGGTCAAGCGCCGCATCATGCTGGGTACTTATGCACTGTCCGTGGGCTACTACGATGCCTACTATCTGCAGGCGCAGCGCGTGCGTACCCTCATTGCGCAGGACTTCGCCCGTGCCTTCGAGCAGGTTGACGTGCTCGTTTCCCCGACCACCCCGACCACGGCATTCAAGCTGGGGGAGAAGGCCGAGGATCCGATGGCAATGTATAACTTCGATCTGTGCACCTTGCCGCTAAATCTAGCCGGCCTGTGTGGCATGTCTGTGCCCTCCGGTTTGGCCAGCGATACCAATTTGCCCACCGGCCTGCAGATCATGGCTCCGGCTTTCGAGGATGACCGCCTCTACAAGGTGGGCGCTGCCTACGAGGCCGGCCGCGATAAGTAAAACGCCGGCTGTGGAGTCCCTGACGATTCCATAAAGGTTTCTTTACCCCCGTTGAATTTATATTCGACGGGGGTAAATTATTGGGCATGCATTTCAAGAAGACCGCACTATTTTCGTTGTCCGCCGCTGCACTGATGGGCGCGGGTATTGCCAACGCCGCGCAGGTGCCCTCCGTTGATCCCGGGTTCAGCATGACCGCGCCGACCAACTCTGGGCTTATTGCCCCGCTGCCGAAGGGCGCGGAGAAGCTGGAGCCCCAGATCGAGGGCCAGACCATCACTGGAACTCTCCTCTCCGTTAAGGAAGAAGGCAAGCTTAGTGTTGAGTTTGCCAAGGACCACTCCTTGGTGATGAATGATGGCTGCAATACCTACACCTCTACCTACGAGGTGGCTAAGGATGGCACCATCAGCGTGGGCGAGTTCAACTCCACCCGTGCGGCTTGCGATGAGCACACCCAGCAGCTTTCCGACGCCCTGCTGGGCCTCTTTGAGTCCAAGCCTTCTTTCTTCAACCTCCCCGGCGGCACCGTAGCCTTGGGCAGCAAGGAAGCTGCGGCCGAGTTTACTGTTGACAAGTAAAAACTCGTAGCACACTAAAACTTAAAATGCGCACCATGTCTTCGGCCATGGTGCGCATTTTTGTGTGGGGGACTATTTGGCGTCGGAAAGCGCATAAGCCGCGCCCGCCGAAGCCGCGGTCACGCTAAGGACGGCTGGCCAAGCGCCAATCTTCTTAGCCAACGGGTGGGAGGCGCCGAATGCACCCACGTAGAGTGCGCACAGGCCGGCAGTGGTAGCCGGGGTGGTTTTCTTGGCCCAAGAGCGCCCCGCCCAGACACCGGCAGCGGCGAGGATAACGCCGCCCAGCGGGCGAATGCCGGTCTCGCGGGCGGTGACCCAGCCACCGATAAGGCCGAGGGTAACAGTGGTGGCGGTAGAAACGTCTTGGGGCTTTTTAATATCGATCATGGACATGTGACCAGTCTAGGTCGACATTTCTCGGCCCGCTAGACTCTAAGGCCATGACTGTGGAGACGCATCTGCCGCCCGAGCGCCAAGCATGGCGCGCCATGTTTGCATTGTCCCTCGGATTCTTTGTGTCCCTGCTGGACCAATCTATGGTGGCGGTGGCGCTGCCTGATCTGCAACGTGAGCTGAACGCAGGGGTAAACCACACCATGTGGGTATCCGCGGCCTATTTGTTGGCTGTGGTGGTGCCGCTGCTCTTTGCCGGCCGCTTGGGTGATGTTTTAGGTCAGCGCCGGATGTTCTGTTTGGGCGTGGGCATTTTCGGGCTGGGTGCGGTGGCGTGTGCCGTGGCACCCACTGTGGAAGTACTCATTGCGGCGCGTGCCGTGCAAGGCGTGGGTGCGTCCCTCCAGATGCCACAGACCATGTCCGTTATCAATCGCATCTTCGCTCGTGAGCGGCGTGGGCGCGCACTGGGCGTATGGGGTGTGATCGGCTCTGTAGCGGCACTTGCCGGTCCACTCGCCGGCGGGTTCCTTGTGGGGCACTTTGGGTGGCAAGCCGCCTTTTGGGCACACGTTCCCTTCGTGGTCCTAGCCATTGTCTTCGCGCTGCTGTGGGTGCCTGAGTTACCCACGACCGCGCAGTCTATCGATGCGCCCTCGGCCATCGTTTCGCTCATCGCCTTGGCAGCAATCGTCTTTGGCATTCAGCAGGGCCCGGTGCTTGGCTGGGGTTGGACCATCTGGTTGATCCTGCTCGCTGGAGTTGCCGCTAGCGTCTGGTTTATTCGATTGCAGGCAACCGCCCAGGCCCGCGGGTCGAGTCCGCTGGTGCCGCTGGCGTTATTTAGTGACCGCAATTACCTGGCGGGCTCAGTAGGCATCATCGCAATGGGGTTTATGGCTGCTGCGGTGATGCTCCCCATCATGTTATGGCTGCAGACCATGCAGGGAGTGCCTGCGGGCGAAGCCGGCATCATCGTGGCTCCTATGGCGCTGGTGTCTCTCCTGATATCTCCGCTGGCTGGAATCATGGCGGATCACGTCAATCCACGGATTCTTGGGGTAATGGGATTTTCTATCCTTATATTCTCGCTCCTTGCGGCATGGTGGGTCATGCAGGTTGACGCCCTTCCGTGGGTACTCGGGCTGCCTATTGCCGGCCTAGGTGTGGGCCAGTCGTTCATTTGGGGTTCCAACGCAGCCACCACCTTGCGCGATATCTCACCGGAACTTATGGGCGCTGCCTCCGGTGTGTACAACACCTCCCGCCAGGTGGGATCCGTGGTGGGAGTTGCCCTGGTATCCGCAGTTATGCAAACGGGTAGCCCAGAGGCGGCAATTATTAATTCGCTGCTCGTCATTGTGGCTGCGCTGGTGGTAGGCCTGGTTTCTGCCCTAGGTTTTAGGGACACTCTGCAGGCCTAAAAATCGCGCGCTAGATTGGAAGGTATGCGTCTAGGTGTTTTAACGTCCGGCGGCGATTGCCCCGGCCTCAATGCTGTAATCCGTGCGGTAGTGCGTACCGCGTCCAATGAATTTGGAGATACCGTTGTAGGTTATGAAGACGGCTGGGTGGGCCTGATGGAAGACCGCCGCCGCGATCTTTATGACGATGCGGAAATCGACCGTATTCTGTTGCGCGGCGGCACCATCCTGGGCACCGGTCGCCTGCATCCGGATAAGTTCAAGGCCGGCCTTGACCAGATTAAGTCCAACATGGCGGATGCCGGGGTAGATGCTCTAGTCGCCATCGGTGGTGAAGGTACCCTCAAGGGTGCAAAGTGGCTTTCTGATAACGGCGTGCCGATAGTGGGCGTGCCGAAGACCATTGATAATGACGTCAATGCCACCGACTACACCTTTGGTTTCGATACTGCGGTTTCTGTGGCCACCGATGCTATCGACCGTCTGCACACCACCGCGGAGTCCCATAATCGCATCCTGATCGTGGAGGTTATGGGCCGCCACGTGGGATGGATTGCCCTGCATGCGGGCATGGCCGGCGGTGCGCACTACACCGTGGTACCGGAAGAGCCTTTCGATATCGCGGAGATTACGAAGGCGATGGAACGCCGCTTCCAGATGGGTGAGAAGTACGGCATTATCTGCGTGGCGGAAGGCGCCCTCCCAAAGGAAGGGACGATGGACTTCGAGGCCGGCGGCGTCGATCAGTTCGGTCACCAGACCTTTAACGGCATCGGCCAAGTAATCGGCGATGAAATCAAGGCACGCACCGGGTATGACGTGCGTACGACCGTGCTGGGGCATATCCAGCGCGGCGGCACGCCGACGGCCTATGATCGCGTCCTTGCAACTCGTTACGGTGTACATGCAGCCCGTGCTATTCACGAGGGCAAATCCGGCATGTGTGTTGCCCTGCATGGTGAAAATATTGACCTAGTTCCCCTCGAAGATGCCGTGGGCCAATTGAAGATGGTACCGGAATCGCGTTACCGCAACGCCCAGGCGCTCTTTGGCTAGAGGCATTCCGCGTTCCGAATATTAAGATAGCGCTCCCACTGGGTGGGAGCGTATTCTTTTGTCCATGAGTATCGATAGCATGACAGATAATCGGGTAGAGGTGCCCTCTGCGTCCTCCGCAGCACAAGACCGTCAAGCGCTCATTGCAGCGCTAGGCTTTCCCGTGCTCGTGATTATCGGTGGCGTGGTGGGATACCTCGCGCCAGAAACCGCAGCTTCCTTCGCCCCGCAGGTCACCCCGCTGCTGGGGATTGTCATGTTCGGTATGGGCCTGACCCTCAAGCCGGTGGATTTTGCTTTGGTGGCACGCCGTCCGCTGCCCGTTTTCATTGGAGTGGTAGCGCAGTTCGTTATCATGCCGCTGGTGGCGCTGCTGGTAGTCGCGGTGATGGATCTTCCCGATGCTGTAGCTGCCGGCGTTATCCTTGTAGGATGCGCGCCCGGCGGTACGAGTTCCAATGTGGTGTCTTATCTTGCGCGCGGTGATGTGGCTCTGTCGGTGACCATGACGTCTATTTCCACTCTGTTGGCGCCGGTTCTTACCCCTTTGTTGACCTTGTGGTTGGCGGGGGAGTATATGCCAGTCTCCGCCTCTGCCATGGCGTGGTCCATTGTGAAGGTCGTGCTCATTCCGGTAGTCGCCGGTATTTTCATCGGCATGCTGGTTCCGCGCGTGGTGGCAAAGATTAACGCGGCATTGCCGTGGATCTCGGTTGCGGCCATTTCGGCCATTGTGTGCATCGTGGTCGGCGGCGCGCACGACACCATCGCTACGGCGGGTGCGCTGGTCTTTGCGGCCGTAGTTGCCCATAATGCCTGTGGCTATCTGCTGGGCTACATTGCAGGAGCGGTCACCAAACAGCCTATTACCGCCCGTCGCACCATGGTCGTCGAGGTGGGCATGCAAAACTCCGGCTTGGCCACCTCCCTGGCATCGACCTATATGAACCCATTGGCCGCCCTGCCAGGTGCCGTCTTTTCAGTGTGGCACAACCTCTCTGGTGCGGTGCTTGCAGCCATCTGCCGCTATTCGGATTCCCGGAAGTAGGGCGGAAGAACTGCTAAAAATTAATCGTGACCGCAGGGTAGGACTCGTCTACATACCAGGGCTCTTTCTGCACGGTGAGTGGGGGCTGGCCTTGCTCGAAAGATAGGGTGTCGCCGTCTTTGACGGTGGCGCCTTGCAGAACATGGTCTGCGATATTGGCCAGCTTGTAATAGAGATCGGTCGGATCCATGGATTCGGTGGCCGCCTGGACTTCCGGGTGTCCGGCTTGGACCAGCCCAACGGTATATCCCAAGATTGTGTTTTCTTTTTGGGTAAGCCACACCGGAGCGATGTGCATTGGGGCAAGGTTATCCCGAACGGCCTCGAGGAAAGTATTCGGCGCGATAGAAACGTTGCCGCGAGGGTTATGGACTATCAGGCAGTCGGGGTGCTCGGCTACCACCGCAGTGGCCTTGGAGAGTAGCTCAAGGTGATCGCGGCGGGCCTCGCGGAATTGCTTCGCGCGATCATTTTCGGTCTCACGGGGAAGCACGGACACGAGGATTTGTGCGGTGGCGGAATCGAGGCCGCGGGCATCCGCGCTCAAAATGGGGTGGAGGCCATAGCTATCGCGGGTGGGTGGGGTATCGACGGCTTGGTAGTGCAATAAAAAGGAATCATCAAGCTCGGCCATGATGCTTCCCGGGTTCTTGCCCGGCATGATATCTCCCAGGCGATCGCCAAAAGTGGTGGTCAGAAGCTCGCTTACCTCCTCAGGGGTAGGGGCAGTGCGGAAGACTGCGATGTTGATCAACGGGGCATCGATAAGCGCGGCATCAACGCTATGTGGTGTAGTCATAATATTCAGCTTAGGGGCGTGAGCGCGCGGGCGCATGGACGTATTAAGATGGCACGCATGACTGCTGCGATGTATGACCTGATGGACTTCGATGAGGTCCTAGAAAAGTTCGAACCGGTAATGGGCATGGAAGTCCACGTAGAGCTGGATACGGAAACGAAGATGTTTTCTACCTCTCCTACGAACTTCAACGCAGCGCCTAATTCCAACGTTGACCCGGTATCCCTGGGCCTTCCCGGTGCGCTGCCGGTAGTTAACTCCAAGGGCGTGGAGGGTGCCATCAAGATTGGGCTTGCGCTTAATTGTTCCATTGCGGAGTCCTCACGCTTTGCCCGCAAAAATTACTTTTACCCGGACCAGCCGAAGAATTACCAGATTTCCCAGTATGACGAGCCGATTGCCTATGACGGCTACCTGGACGTTGTGTTGGAGGACGGCACCGAGTGGCGCGTAGAAATCGAGCGTGCCCACATGGAGGAAGACACCGGCAAGTTGACCCACCTCGGTGGTGCGGACGGTCGTATTCACGGTGCCACGGCGTCCCTGGTGGATTGTAACCGTGCGGGTATTCCTCTCATTGAGATTGTTACCAAGCCGATCATTGGCGCCGGTGAGCGCGCGCCCGAGGTGGCTAAGGCTTACGTTTCCGCCCTGCGCGAGCTCGTTGCAGCCTTGGGCGTTTCCGACGCCCGCATGGACCAAGGCTCTATGCGTGTGGATTCCAACCTATCCCTGCGCCCGGTGGGCCAGGAAGAGTTTGGTACCCGTACCGAAACCAAGAACATTAACTCCCTGCGTTCCGTGGAGCAGGCGGTTCGCTTCGAGATGCAGCGTCAGGCGCAGGTGCTCGAAGATGGCGGCACCATTGACCAGGAAACCCGCCACTATCAAGAGGCCGATGGCACCACCTCCAAGGGTCGTCCGAAGGAAACCGCGGAAGACTACCGTTACTTCAATGATCCGGACCTGCCGCCGGTCATCGCCCCGCGCGAGTGGGTAGAAGAGCTGCGCCAGACCCTTCCGGAGCTGCCATGGGTTCGCCGTGCGCGCATCCAGGAAGAGTGGGGTATCAAGGATGAGGAGATGCGCGACCTGGTTAATGCCGGTGCCCTCGACCTCATCGTGGATACCGTCGAGGCCGGTGCGAAGCCAGACGAGGCACGCTCCTGGTGGGTTTCCTACCTAGCCGGCAAGGCCAACGAGCAGGATACCGATCTTGCTGGTTTGTCCATTACTCCGCAGCACGTGGCGCGCGTTATCGCACTCGTCAACGAAGGCAAGCTGACCACCAAGCTCGCGCGCAAGGCCGTCGATGGTGTGTTGGCGGGCGAGGGTGACGTCGACGAAGTCGTCGAAAAGCGTGGTTTGGAGGTCGTGCGCGATGACGGCGCCATCGAGAACGCCGTAGATGACGCGCTGGCCGCCAACCCGGACATTGTGGAAAAGTACCGTGCCGGCAATAAGAAGGTCACCGGTGCCATCGTGGGTGCGGTCATGAAGGCCACGCAGGGCAAGGCCGATCCGGGCCAAGTCAATAAGCTTATCGCAGAGAAGCTGAACTAAGACCCCCAAAGAACCAGCCGCGCTTTCCCTCCTCAACCAGAGGGGCGTGGCTGTTTTTAGTTTTCCTCCCCTGCCGGAAATGGTGATTACTTTCGTTAGGCGAGGTCAGTGGGGCCACGCGTAGGGTCGTGGGCATGACAATTAAGAGCAAAGTATTGCAAAAGGAAAGCCCTGAAGCACCATTCAAAATCGTAGAAATCGAGCGCCGCGATCCGCGCGAATACGATGTGGTCATTGATATCAAGGCTGCAGGTATTTGCCACTCCGATATTCACACCATCCGCAACGAGTGGGGTCAGGCGCACTTCCCCCTGACAGTGGGCCATGAGATCGCCGGCGTTGTGGAAGCTGTGGGTGATAAGGTCACCAAGTTCAAAGTGGGCGACCGCGTGGGCGTGGGCTGCCTAGTGAACTCCTGTGGCGAGTGCGAACAGTGCCGCAACGGCCAAGAGCAGAACTGCCTGAATGGCAACGTGGGCACCTATAACTCCGAAGACGTAGACGGGACCATTACTCAAGGCGGCTATGCCCAGAAGGTAGTAGTCAACGAAGACTTCGTGTGCACCATTCCAGAGGGTATTGACTTTGACGTCGCAGCCCCGCTGCTGTGCGCCGGAATCACCACCTATTCGCCGCTGGCTCGCTGGCAGGTTAAAGAAGGCGACAAGGTTGCCGTAGTAGGCCTAGGCGGCTTGGGCCACATGGGTGTGCAGATCGCTGCGGCAAAGGGCGCGGAAGTAACCGTGATTTCCCGCTCCCTGCGCAAGGAAAAGGAAGCCTATGAGCTGGGTGCAAAGCATATTCTGGCCACCGGTGAAGAGGAAGACTTCTTTGTCACCCACCGCGGCGAATTCGACGTCATCTTGTCCACCATATCTGCCCGGTACTCCCTCGATGACTATCTGCAGTTACTGAAGCCGCGCGGCATCATGTCCGTTGTTGGACTTCCGCCGGAGGAGTTGGGGATCCATATGAGCAGCCTCGTCGGCGGCGGCAAGGTGCTTACAGGTAATAATATCGGCGGCATTGCAGAGACCCAGGAGATGCTGGACTTCTGTGCCGAGCACGGTATCGGCGCCGTTATTGAAAAGATCGGCGTCAACGATGTTGATGACGCCTATGAGCGCGTGGTGCAAGGCGATGTAAAGTTCCGCTTCGTGATTGATACCGCGACCTTTGACGACTAAAGCGTTAGGTTGAATTCGCGGAACGTCAGAATGTGATTTAGCACAACATCGGTATGCGCCAGTAGGTGTTTAACGGGTCACTTACGTACCATTCCTTAAGGAACGCATATCGGTGTTGTGTAGCCCACGTGCTGGGGAGTGGGGGACAGGGGCCGCGCGCACCAGTATGCGAAAGATATTCGCTACAAAAGTTAGGCAACCGTGTCTTCTAAAAACATTATCGCCATTGCCATGTCCTTCGTGGGTTTGTTGGTCGGCGCCGGCTTTGCCACGGGCCAAGAGGTGGTGCAGTACTTCACCGCCTTTGGTTCTTGGGGCATTCCTGGCCTCATCATCGCCGCACTCGTCATGACCCTTGCCGGTACCGTGTTCTTGCAGTTGGGCAGCTACTTCCACGCTTCTGAACACAACACCGTTTTCCGCAATGTCACCCACCCGATCGTCTCCAAGTTGCTGGACATCGCGGTCATCATCACCCTCTTTGCTATTGGCTTTGTGATGTTGGCCGGAGCGGGTTCCAATATGGAGCAGCAGTTTGGCTGGAAGACGTGGATCGGCTCTACGCTCATGCTGGTCTTGGTGCTTGTCGTGGGCATGCTCGACGTGGATAAGGTATCCAAGGTTATCGGTGCTGTAACACCGACCATCATCATTGCGGTCATTGGTGTAGCCATCTACACCGGCCTTAATATGCCGGATGACATCGGCGCCGCTATGGACGCCTCCAGCCAGATCGACACCCCGATTGGTAACTGGCTCATTTCCGCACTCAACTACAACGGCCTTGCCCTGATGCTCGCCGTGTCCATGTCCCTGGTTATCGGTGGCGATAATATTAGTCCGCGCGAGGCCGGTTGGGGCGGCATTGTAGGCGGCATCATCTACTCCATCATGATGGGCCTTGCCGGATTCTCCTTGCTGATGAACTCGGACAAGGCGCAAGGCTCCGATATTCCGATGCTGTCTTTGGTAGATAGCGTTAACCCGACGCTCGGCTCCATCATGGCGGTCATCATCTACCTGATGATCTTCAATACCGCTATCGGTATGTTCTACGCGCTGGGCAAACGCCTGTCCGCCGGCCATGAGAAGCGCTTCCCAGTTATCTTCGTCATCGGCTGCTTGGCTGGTTTCGCGGTCTCTTTCGCCGGCTTTAAGACCTTGATGAACTACATCTACCCAATCATCGGCTACATGGGCATCCTCATGGTGGCAATCTTGGTATTTGCCTGGTTCCGTAGCCAAGCCCAGATTAAGGACGAGGCAGTGCGTCGCGAGCGCCTACGTTCACTTATGCACCTGAAGCTGAACCCCAACAAGGACTATGACGCTGAGCGTTATGATGACGAGATTGGCCAGCACATCGAGGACTCCAATATGGATAACGAGGCCCTCTATGATGAGCTGGTGGATGAGGTCACCGAGGAGCTTGACGGCGACGATGACGTGGACTTTGACAAAAAGGAGTACGCAGAAAAGCGCCACGACTACTCCTATTACACCGAACGCGACGCGGTAGAAACCGACCGTACGCCGGAAGAAATTGAAAAGTGGGTCGAAGAAACCGGCGCATCCGGCGACCCGGAAGAAGATGAGGATCTGCCACAGGCTGACAATTCCAAGAATTAAGCGGACAATGGGTGCCATGAGCATCTATGCACCCGCATCTGACCGTTATGATTCGATGGAGTACCGCCGAGTAGGCAACTCTGGGCTGAAGCTGCCGGCCATTTCCCTTGGCTTATGGCAGAACTTCGGCGACGATCGTCCCCTGGCCACGCAGCGCGAAATCCTGCGCGCGGCGTATGACCGGGGGATTACTCATTTCGATTTGGCCAATAACTACGGCCCTGAACCAGGTGCCGCGGAGGACAACTTCGGCCGCATCTTCGCCCGCGATTTCCGCCCTTTCCGCGATGAAATGATTATTTCTTCCAAGGCGGGTTGGGTAATGAATGGTTCGCCCTACGGTTTCGGGGGCTCTCGCAAGTACCTGGTGAGCTCCTTGGACGCTTCCTTGAAGCGCATGGGCTTGGACTACGTGGACATCTTCTACCATCACCGTCCGGACCCGGACACTCCGCTGGAAGAGACCCTGTACGCACTGCGGGATATCGTGGCCTCCGGCAAGGCTCTCTATGTGGGCATTTCCTCTTATGGTCCGGAGCTTACCGCGGAGGCCATGGAGTTTATGGAAGATGAAGGCAGCCCGTTGCTGATTCATCAGCCCAGTTATTCCATTCTGAACCGCTGGATTGAGCGCCCGGGCGAGGATGGCGAGTCCCTTCTTGATGTCACGGCGCGCAGTGGGTTGGGTGTCATCGGTTTTGGTCCACTAGCACAGGGCATGCTGACGGATCGCTATATCGATGGCATCCCCGCAGATTCGCGCGCGGCGAAGAATAAGACCTTGGAAAAGGATTGGCTCAATGAGGAAAACCTTTCCATGATCCGCTCGCTCAACGATATTGCAGGCAAGCGTGGTCAGTCTCTGGCGCAGATGGCTATCTCGTGGGTGCTGCGTGATCAGGGGGATCGCACGCTTACCTCGGCGCTGTTGGGTGCTTCTTCGGTGGAGCAGCTCGAGCACAACCTTGGAGCCCTGGATAACCTGGAATTTAGCGCGGATGAGCTTGCTGCTATTGATGACGCCGCCCACGATGCCGGAATCAACCGGTGGGCCGACGCCACGGCTTCGCGCGTTCGCGGCGACTAGGCTGCTACCGAGCCCCAGCCCATTACGTTGTTAGCAGTTCCACCTCAGGGCGCCGAAGATTCATGGTCTGTCCACCCGATTGGGCGGGTTATGTTTATTTCCGTTCCCTCCGTCTG
>NZ_MKXT01000058.1:0-4206 GCF_001913985.1 Corynebacterium sp. S5S1 | reverse complement strand
GCTATCGACACCGACTACACCCACTCAATCGGCATTCAAAAAGGCCAAATCTAACCCCCGCGACACGCCGAGCCAGACACACATTTTGACCCTTAACCCTTTAAATGGATATAATTAGACCCATGTTGATTTCAGGTACCGCTTTCTTGCGGTTGCGCACCAACCGCTAAGGCGGTTTCCTACCCCGTAGGTTAAAAACCGCTCCGGTCCTTTAGCCGGGCGGCTATTTCTCATGCCCGGCTCCCTTTCAAATCCAAGGAGCACACCTGATGTCTGCATACGGACACGGCCGTCACGAGCATGGCCAAAATTTTCTCACCAACCACAAGATCATCAACTCCATCATCGACCTTGTGAAACAAACCTCCGGCCCCATCATTGAGATCGGACCAGGAAGCGGTGCCCTCACTCACCCGATGGCCCACTTGGGGAGGGCGATAACGGCAGTTGAAGTGGACGCAAAACTAGCTGCCAAAATCACACAAGAAACCTCCTCGGCGGCGGTCGAAGTGGTCCATGATGATTTCCTTAACTTCCGGTTACCCGCCACTCCCTGCGTCATTGTGGGAAACATTCCCTTTCACCTCACCACTGCCATTCTTCGAAAGTTGCTGCATGCGCCAGCATGGACTGACGCTGTACTCCTCATGCAGTGGGAAGTCGCTCGCCGCCGGGCCGGGGTAGGCGCAAGCACGATGATGACGGCTCAGTGGTCCCCATGGTTCACATTTCACCTGGGTTCTCGGGTACCAAGGACTGCTTTCCGGCCACAGCCAAACGTTGACGGGGGGATCTTAGTGATCCGCCGGGTGGGTGACCCGAAGATTCCGATAGAGCAGCGCAAAGCCTTTCAGGCGATGGTGCACACCGTTTTCACTGCCCGGGGACGCGGGATAGGGGAAATTCTCCGAAGGGCAGGGTTGTTTTCATCACGTTCAGAAACACAATCATGGTTGCGCTCGCGAGGAATCGACCCCGCGACCCTACCTCCCAGATTGCACACCAACGACTGGATCGATCTCTTCCAGGTGACTGGTTCCTCTCTACCTCACCATCGACCCATTTCACCATCGGGAAGTAGTCAACGACCTCCTCAACGGAAAAACCGAAGCCGGCGGCGTTAATCCCCACCAAAACCGAAATCCACCAGTAGTACTAAAAGGGCTCTTCCGGTTTTAGAGTGCATTGATTAGTTCGCCGGGGGTTCGGGCGTGGCACAAGATATTGGGGTCCTTGGCTTTGTAGGAAAAAGGTATCTAATCCATCCGTACAAAACTAAGGACCTACTGTGCAGCCTAACGGAAATGTCATCGTCGATACCATCTGCCGCACCGCAAAACTAGGAACTACTATCACCGGTGCCACAGAAAACGGTGACGTCACTGTTATTGAAGCCGAACCCGTCGAGCCGATCAATGAATGCCCTACCTGCGGGCAGCCTGGAGTATTCCGCGACCACGTCATCCGCAGCCTGGTCGATCTGCCCATCGTCGGCCACCCAACAACTTCATGTGCGCCTTCCACGCTACCGGTGCACCAACAAGCGTTGCTTGCAGAAGATCTTCCGTGCTGGCCTTGCCTGCGCGCCCGACAATTCAAAGACCACGGACCAGGTGACCCACTGGATCCTGCAACGACTCTGCCTAAATCGGATGAGCGTTGCCGCTGCACCCAAGTCATTAGGCCTGGGGTGGGATATGAAGTGTCCCAGGTTTTGTTCCGTTTGATGAAACCCGTTTTTGAAACAACGTACGGAGCACAACGCACGCCGATGCCAAAGCTTCCGCAACATCGACTACCTCATCAAACCCACGACAGTGGGATTCACACCCTCAATCCCCACGCGTGCAATCTTCGCACCTCAAAGATTGAAAAATGAAAGAAACCGGAGGTAACATACCCTTTCGAGTTTGTTACTTCCGGTGGTGCAGTTTGTTCAACTGCTCATCAGGATCTTACGGGGGATAACACTAACACACCCTGACTCTTGGAAAACGCAGCACACAGACCGTGCACACCCTCACCGATAAAATGGGCACCAGTCCCGAAAGGAGAAGGAATGTACACGACCATCACCCTCGCCGCACTCGCAGTACTTTTCGTCTTAATCATCCAGACCATCCGCCGCGAACGGCCAGAAGACCGTATGTATTACGCCGCGCTTGGAGGCAGCATAAGCGCAGCAATGATCCTTGTCCCCTCCTTCCTTTTCACCCAGGCCGGTCTCTCGCGAGAACTGGCCGCACTGCTCATCTCCTTCGGCCTACTAGCCTTGTGGATTACCATTTTCGGACTCCGCCTAAACGCAAGAACTAGCAGGTAAACCTGCATAACACAGAACATATGCTTTAGCATATGGCGGAACATACGCTATAACATATGCCTAAACATATGTTCCGCCATATGGCAGGACTCGCGGGCGCACGAATACGCAGATTCCCGCCCGCAGTAGAGAAAAGGAGGGCTACGGGCTCAGTGTGGGAGTATTGCGAAACCTTCGCGCGCCCATTAGCCTAAAAAGTGACAGCACAGTTCATCCCTGAATTGCGGCTGCACAATAAAAAGGGCCCCAACGAGTGCCAGCTCGTTGAGACCCTCGGGCCTAAAGACCCACGTGAAGCATCGCGGTAACGAGCTTCACGATTACGGTCACAAGAACTATGACCTTGGTAGCCACATCTAGCCAGTCAAGCTTGGTGGCATCAAGGTCTTTTCTTTTGCGACCGGGTGTATCCAATGAGTGTTTACCCATTGTCTACCTCCCTTTACGTCGTAGGGTTGTCCGCTCGCCTGAAAAAGGCGCGCGGGACAGCCCACGTCACGCGCGGGCCTTACCGCGCACCGACGAGGAAGTCACGCCCACGCCCCACCACAGGTGGCGGGGCATGATTGTGAACCGGCACTAACGTTAGCAGCCACCCCTGACGAGACCTAGAAGCATGATTTCACCCCTGCCTTTATAAAAGCCGCCCATGAGGGGAAACCCGTACAGTGCTACTTGCAGCTGCACTCAACACCGCTAATTGCTCTGCCTGTCACCCTATCTAGACGCACGAAAATGCTGGCAGTGCTACATAACTGCCGACATATGCTTTAGCATATGCCTAAACATATGTCCCGCCATATGGCAAGACATATGACGGGGCTCATGGGCGCGCTGATCTACCATCACGGCTGCACTACCCTAGGTGTTTTTCAATGCTCGATACACCGTAGGACGGGTTACCCCAAATTCCCGCGCTAGTGCTGCCTTTGACTCCCCTGCCAATATGCGCCGTTTAATCTCCGCTACTTGCTGCGGGCTAAGAGCGGGTTTGCGGCCTTTGTACTTTCCGGCCTTTTTCGCCAACGCAATCCCCTCCGCCTGGCGCTCGCGGATAATGGCCCGCTCAAACTCCGCGAAGCTACCGAGAATTCCGAGCATTAAATCCGCGCGCGGATCGGACGTGTCTTTCGCAAACGCGAGATTCTCATGCAGGAAAGTAACAGTCACACCCTTGCCGGTAAGTTCATCAACAATACCGCGCAGATCTGTCAGCGATCGGGCGAGACGGTCAATCGACGACACGACAAGTTCGTCACCGTCTCGCACGTACGCCATACACTCGACAAGTCCAGGGCGGGCAGTCTTGGTGCGGCCGGAAATCCTATCTTCAAAAAACCGGTCAATCCTGCCGGAAGCATTGAGTAGTTCTTTCTGGCGCTGATTATTCTGCTCCACCGTGGAGACACGGATATAGCCCACCCGCTGCCCATGCGAACCAGAGTCATTGACCATTAGTCTTCGCTCCGCGAAGGTTTAAAGGCGGCATTCTCTTGTTCTATGACTGCATCACGATACGACTCGATTGCATCCGAGAGGGCATAAAGCTGAACACCGTCGAGGCCATCAGCGTCAGCAAGCAAGGATTGTACAATCCTGCCCAACGCCTGCTGCCCCGACGAGAGTCCACCATGCAGATCTTTCACCCGCGCCAACGCGGGTACAGAGTCAATATGACTTTCAATATGGAAACCGTCAGACGATAACATCACACTCACCACTTTCTGTAAACATAAGGCTTAGACCCCGCTAGACACGTGTAAAACAATGCTAGGAACGGCCCTATTTTACAGGAAACATTCTGCCGCACACCGGCGTAACAATAGGGTGTACCCAAATGAGCGCCACGCTCGTAGTCACTGGCCTTAGGCGCCGTGAACAGG
>NZ_MKXT01000019.1:0-79435 GCF_001913985.1 Corynebacterium sp. S5S1 | reverse complement strand
CAACCATGCACACAAAAAATAAAAAGTACATTGGCACACTATTGAGTTCTCAAACATCATCCACACACCACAAGAAAATTAACTTCCCGTTAACCTCTCGTTGGCGGCTTGTACAAACTTACCCAACCAAATGAACCAAGTCAAATCATCGAACCAAGTCCGTACAAAATTCGCTTAAAAGTAACCAACCGGCTACCTCGCGGCGACTCGGATTAATCTAGCCCAACCCCACCAACAATGACAAATCCCCAGCACAGGCCGGATTTTGCGGCGCTTTGCCGCACTACATGCCAAGAACTCCGCGCCGGAAGGCAGGATTCGGTGGGCGGTCCAACCCATATAGGAGGCCCCAAGCCCACTGCGAGATTACCTTCCCTCAATGCCGCAGGAGAGGATTCGCAGATCGAAAAGCCATTGCATGGAAAAAGGCCCCCGATTTCTCGGGGGCCTACCGGTGGAGCTGCCGGGAATTGAACCCGGGTCCTTCGTCACCTTGCCAGGGCTTCTCCGTGCGCAGTTCGCACAGAATCTCTGCTCGGCCCTCCGGATCGGGCGAACACGTCCGGATGATGGGCCCAGTCACCAGTAAGAGTCCCGACTGGTCCTGATGACCCAACCAGCCGGCTAGTTCCTTAGTCGATGCCAGGATCTAGGTCAGGAACGAAACCTAGGCTGACAGACACGCGTCGCTGTAATTAGGCAGCGAGGGCGTAGTCACGCTGAGAGTTCTTCTCTGCGTTTATTGGTTGCTACGACGCTTATACGGTGGTCGTTAGCCTGCACCGGCACGCTTCCCCTGGCGCAGTGCACGAAGTCGAAACCAAATCAACCCCATGCTGTAGGGACGGGATAGTGCATCTTCCCTACGGTTCGTTCAACACTACCCCACTCGCTTTTATTTCCTCAAGTGCTCTTCTAGCCACTCTTTGAGAACGACTGCGTGGTTGATCTCGCGGCTGGATGCGGCGAAGAGGAGGGTGGCGTCGGAAAGCGCAAGCAGTTGGGAGAGCTCGTCGGAATCGTTGTCATCGAGCTCAGCCTTGTAGCGGCGGGCAAACTCGTCGAAGCGATCCTCGTCGTGATTCCACCACTTGCGCAGCTCGGGGCTCGGCGCGACGTCCTTGAACCACTCGTCGTAAGCCAGGTCGCTCTTGGCAACGCCCCGGGGCCACATCCGGTCTACCAGTACTCCGGTGCCCTGGATAGTGTCCTCGCCCTTGGCAACGTCATGTACTTTCGCAGTCTTAAACATTAATTCCCTTCACGCGGCGGCCGAGTTCGCGAGAGATTTCACGGTCTTGGTCGCGGCGCTTAATATCCTCACGTTTATCGTAGTCTTGTTTACCTTGCGCCAACGCCAGCGAGAGCTTGGCGTATCCGTTTTTAAGGTAGACCTTGAGCGGAACCAAGGTCTTATTGCCGTTGCGCACCTGCCCGTAGAGCTTGTCGATTTCGCGGCGGTGCAGCAAAAGCTTGCGGGTGCGCCGCGGGCTGTGGTTCGTCCACGAGCCCATGGAATATTCCGGAATGTGCAGGTTACGCAGGTACACCTCGCCATCGTCGATGGTGGCGAAAGCATCATTAAGCGAGATTTTTCCCTCCCGCAGGGATTTGATCTCGGTGCCGAGCAGGACGATGCCGCACTCGTATTCCTCGAGGATCTTGTAGTCATGCCGGGCCCGGCGGTTGGTAGCGAGCGTTGCTTCGCCGGACGCCGCCTTCTTATTCTTCTTGCCCTTCTTAGCCATAATAATGCCAGTGTAGTGCCCTTTTAGCCGGCCCGGCAAACGGGCTATTTGCGCACATAGGACCGCAGGGTGATATGCGCCGTGACGGCCGTGACCACCAGCGCCAGCAAGGCCACGAGAGGCAGGGCAATCCAGAGGTCGCCGGACTTCATGGGGGCGAGCAGCTGGGATTCATACAGGCCTTGCAGGGATGGGTCCACCACCTTGGACTTGCCTAGGAAGATACCGGCACCGCCCAACACCACGCCGATGAGCGAGGCCAGCACTGCTTCCACCACGAACGGCGCCTGCGTCATCCACCGGCTTGCACCCACCATGCGCATGATTTCCGTTTCGCGGGTGCGGTGGAACGCGGCGATCTGCACCATATTGGCCACCAAGAAGATGGCAGCCACGGACATCACAATGGCCAACACAAAGGTGGCGTTACGGATGGCGTCCAGGTTGCTTGCGGCATCGCGCACTTCTTGCTGCTGATCGACGACATCCTCTATCGCCGGGTTATCCCGAATCGCATCGATGGCGGAGTTGTCTTCTGGGTCCGCAAGCCGCACGTGGAATGCAGCCGGCAGCGCATCAGGTGAGGTTTGCTCCACCATCACAGGATCGGTGTCTTGGAAAAGTTCTTTGAACCGATCATAGGATTCTGCACGGTTGCGGTATTCCACGGACTCGACGGAATCATCCGCCTCCAACTGATCCTTGATATCCGCGCAGGCCGGACTCGTACAGTCTGGGTCCCCGGCGGAAATGTCCTCATTGAGCTGCACCATGACCTCGACGCGGTCAAGGTAGATCTCCTTGGTGTCTTTGGTCAGGTTGGTCACCATAATGCCTGCGACAACGAGCCCCACCGCAATGGCGGTGGTGATGATCATGGCGATGGTCATGGTCAGGTTGCGGCCAAGACCCTTGGTAGCCTCGCGGAAAATAAACCCTAGCTTCATGCTTCCCCCTCGTACATAGCCTCGTGCTCGTCGCGCACGAGGACTCCATTGCGCAGCTCCAAGACACGCTGGCGCGCCTTATTGACGGCGCGGGCATTGTGGGTGGACATGACCACGGTGGTGCCACGGCGGTTGATGCCCAGCAGCAGGTCCATGATCTCGTCGGCGGTGGAGGGATCGAGGTTGCCCGTGGGTTCGTCGGCAAGCAGCAGCTTCGGCCGATTGACCACCGCGCGCGCAATGGCCACGCGCTGCTGCTCGCCACCGGAAAGCTCGTGCGGATACGCATCGCGGCGATCCTCGAGGCCCACTAGGTCCAAAACCTGCGGGACAGAAGTGGAGATGCGGTACTTGCTCTTGCCAATCACCTCCAGCGCAAAGGCCACGTTTTGATACACCGTCAGCTTGGGGAGCAGGCGGAAATCCTGGAAGACGTAACCAATGGACTGGCGTAGCGCGTTGATTTGCTTGCCGGAAAGCTCATTGACGTGGAAATCGTCGAAGTAAATATCGCCCTTGCTGACATTGTTATAGCGCACCATCAGCTCCAAGAAGGTGGACTTACCGGAGCCGGAGGGTCCGATGAGGAAAGCGAATTCACCATCCGCAATCTCGAAAGACACCCCATCGAGCGCTGGGCGAGACTCGGCGGAGTAGGCCTTAGTCACGTTGTCGAATCTAATCACGCGAATCACTGTAGCAACCAAAGTTGACACCGCGCTGTGAACTATATTTAAGTAATGTGGTCTAAGACACTAATTTGTTCCGACCCAATCGACAGAAAGTGCCGATACTATGGCCGAAACCGAAACCAAAGAAAAACCACGTTCTGCAAGCGGCTTCCTGGGCACTGTAGAAAAGATTGGCAATAAACTGCCGGATCCGTTCTGGCTCTTCGTTATCCTCGCAGCCATCGTCGCTGTGACTTCTTGGCTAGGACACCTCATTGGCATGACCGCAGAGGACCCCAAGACCGGCGAAACCATCGAAGTAGAATCCCTGCTGACCACCGAGAATATTTCGCGCATGGTTACTGATGCAGTGGAGAACTTCACCAGCTTCCCGCCGCTCGGCGTCATCCTTGCCGTGATGCTCGGCGTGGCCGTGGCGGAGCAGTCTGGCCTGCTTTCCGCGTTGGTGCGCGCGATGGTGACCAAGGTCAGCGCGAAAATGCTGACCTTCGTTGTGGCGCTGGCCGGCGTGACCGGCTCCGTAGCCTCCGACGCCATCTACGTCATCCTGATCCCGCTGGGCGCGATGGCCTTCCACGCCGTGGGCCGCTCCCCCATCGTGGGCGCGATGGTGGCCTTTGCGGCATCGTCAGCCGGCTTTAATGCCTCGCTGATTCTCAATATCACCGACCTCCTGCTGGCGGGTATTTCTACCCCGGCCGCACAGTTTGTGGACCCAGAATATGAAGTCAGCCCGCTGGCCAATATCTTCTTTGTCATCCCATCCGCCATCGTGCTCTCGCTCATCATTACCGCGGTCACGGAATTCCTCATGGTGAAAAAGGCCCGCGAGCTGGTGGACCACGACCACATTAATTATGAAGAGGTGTCTTTTTCCAAGGCCGCCGGTGGGGCCGGCGCGAATGCAGAGGAGGATGAAGAGTACGACTTCACTGATGATGAAGAGGCCATGCGCATCAAGCCCAACGAGCAGCGCGGTTTGGTTGCTTCCGGCATCGCGCTCGCGCTCTTCCTTGCCGCCTTCTTTGCGCTGCTATTTATCCCTGGCTCCCCGCTGGCAAGCCAAGGGGATAGCTTCATGGAGTCGCCACTCATTAGTGCCATCGCGGTGCCGATTGCCCTGGCTTTCTTGGTATGCGGCATCGTCTACGGCTTGGCGGCAGGCACCGTGAAGTCTTTTGCTGATGTACCGGAGTTTATGGCCAAGGGCATCGAGACCCTTGTCCCCATGCTGGTCCTCTTCTTCGCGGTGGCACAGTTCCTCGCCTGGTTCGAATGGTCGAACTTGGGCGTATGGACCGCCATCAAGGGTTCCGAACTGCTCCAACACTGGTCATTGCCGCCGCTAGTCATGTTTGCGGCACTGGTGGCCATGGTCGCACTGCTTAACCTCTTCATCACCTCCGGTTCCGCCCAGTGGGCGCTGATGGCCCCGGTCATCGTGCCGATGATGATGTATGTGGGCGTGTCACCTGAGGTTTCCCAGATGCTCTTCCGTATCGGTGACTCCCCAACGAACATCATCACCCCAATGTCGCCCTACTTCGCCTTGGCGCTGACCTTCCTGCAGCGCTACTACAAGCACGCGGGTGTGGGTACCTTGATGTCGCTCGCCCTGCCTTACTCTCTGTGCATGATCGTGGGTTGGTTCGTCTTCTTTGTCATTTGGTATCTCATCGGCATCCCGCTGGGACCGGGCGCACCGATGGACTACGTGGGTTAGGTCCATAGAGATCAGGCCGAACTGAGGATTTTCGCTCCTCAGTTCGGCCTTTTTGCGTTCAATTCCGCCCGATCAGTATGGACCTAAGCTTGGCCTTCTTGTTGCTGCATGCGCCAGCGGATACCAGATTCCAGGAAGCCATCTATATCGCCATCGAGCACCTTGGAGGGATCGCCCACCTCGAAATTGGTGCGCAGGTCTTTGACCATCTGATACGGGTGCAGCACGTAGGAGCGCATCTGGTTGCCCCAGGAGGCGTTGCCACCGGCGCCCAGCGCGTCAAGCTCGGCCTGCTCCTCCTGACGCTTGCGCTCCAGCAGCTTCGCCTGCAGCACGCGCATGGCCGAGGCCTTATTTTGAATCTGTGATTTTTCGTTCTGGCAGGTCACCACAATGCCGGTGGGAATGTGGGTCAGGCGCACCGCAGAGTCGGTGGTATTGACGGACTGGCCGCCCGGACCAGAAGAGCGATAGACATCAACGCGCACATCATTATCCGGGATATCGATGTGGTCGGTCTGCTCCACCACCGGCAGGACTTCCACCTCGGCAAAGGAAGTTTGGCGCCGGCCCTGATTATCAAAGGGGGAGATGCGCACCAGGCGGTGCGCTCCTTGCTCCACAGAGAGCTGGCCATACATGTATTCACCGTGGACCACAAAGGTCGCAGACTTGATGCCTGCTTCTTCCGCATAGGAGATGTCATAGACATCCACCTTGTGACCGTGTTTTTCCGCCCAGCGCGTATACATGCGCATGAGCATTTCGGCCCAGTCGGCCGCGTCCACACCGCCGGCGCCAGAGCGGATATTAATAACCGCCTCGCGCGGGTCATACTCACCAGAAAGCATGGTGGTGACCTCCAGCGATTCGATAGCAGATTCCAGGGAATCGAGCTCATCATCCGCCAGGGAGGTATCCCCCTCTTCTTCCGCGAGTTCGTACATCACGGGCATGTCCTCCAGGCGCCCGCGCAGCGATTCCAGCTTGCGGACCTTAGCCTGCGCTGCGGAAAGCTCGGAGGTGACCTGTTGCGCGTGGGCGGGGTCGTCCCACAAGGACGGGTCGCCGGCCTGGGCCTCTAATTCCCGAATGCGGGCAGCCAAAGCCTCCGGGTCCATGACCTTCTCGATGGTGGTCAGGGTGGTTTCCAATTGCTTGAGCCGTGCTATTACTTCGGGACGCATAGGCCCCAATCCTACCCACCCGGCCGGCATAATTAGCCATCGGCCGCGTTTAGGGTGACAATGGTGGGCATGGATCAAAAGCCGAGCTTGCAGGAGATGATCGACGCGGTCATCAAGACCTTCATTGTCGCGCACGCGGATGACGGGGATGCGCACCTGGCGCAGGCCCTTGTCTATAACGCCGGGCGCCTGGCCTGGCGCCTGCGCGAGATGGGCGTCGACGTAGAGCACAAGACTTCTATCTCGGACGTTGTTACGGATGCGGACAGGGCGGCCGAGCGCTTCGTCGCGGGCGTGCTCGAAGCCGTGCGCCCGGAAGACGGCATCCTCGGCGAAGAAGGTGCGGCCCGTGAGTCCCAGTCCGGGCGCACCTGGGTTATTGACCCGGTCGATGGCACCTACAACTTCTCTTCCGGTTCCGATTATTGGTGCTCTGCCCTCGCGCTTACCGACGCCACGGGGATCACCCTCGGCGCCGTCCACCGCCCCGCCATGGGTTATACCTGGTTCGGTGGCCGGGACTACCCCACTTCCCTCGACGGCAAGGAAGTAGCTCGCCTGCAGGAGAAGCCGGCCGAGCAGATTTCACTATCCACGTACCTGCACCCAACCTCGCTGGCGGATGAGGATATCCGCGGGGCATGGCAGCGGGTGGCGGAAAACTTTGCTACAGTCCGTATGCTCGGTGCCGGTTCTGTTGACCTGTCCTCCGTGGCCGATGGCACATGGGGCGCATGGATGCAGCATTCGGTAGCGGATTGGGATTGGTTCCCCGGCAAAGCCCTCGTGGAAGCGGCCGGTGGTGCTGCCCGCAAGGTAGAAGCCGGCGGCGTCGAATGGTGCCTCGCTGGCAATAAACAGGTAGTGGATCAGATGGAGGATTGGCTCCGTGGGTAAGTTCAAAGAAGACTTGGGCCTCGCGCTCGAGCTGGCGGGCCATGCCGATGTAGTGACCATGCATCGTTTCGAGGCTTCGGACCTTTCCGTCAAGGAAAAGCCAGATATGTCCCCCGTATCGGATGCGGACCTCACCTGTGAGAAGCAAATCCGCGAATCCCTCAAGCGCTCCCGCCCGCGCGATGAAGTGCTGGGTGAGGAATACGGCGGCGAGGCCTGCTATAAGGGCCGCCAGTGGGTCATAGATCCCATCGACGGCACCAAGAACTTCGTGCGTGGCGTCCCCGTATGGGCCACGCTCATTTCCCTCTTGGAAGACGGCGAACCGGTGGTATCTGTAGTTTCCGCTCCCGCCCTGCGCCGACGTTGGTACGCGGCCAAGGGCGCTGGCGCCTTCCGCGTTTTTGGCGGCGAGCCGAAGCGCTTGAGCGTATCCCACGTGGAAAAGCTCGCCGATTCTTCGCTGGCCATGAGCTCGCTAACCGGATGGGCCGAACGCGGCCTGCGCGATCAGTTCCTCGCACTCACGGACAAGACCTGGCGCCTGCGCGGCTATGGTGATTTCTGGTCCTACTGCCTCGTGGCCGAAGGCGCGGTAGACATCGCCGCCGAACCCGAGGTGTCCTTGTGGGACCTCGCCGCGCCCTCCCTCATCGTGACCGAAGCCGGCGGCACTTTCACGGATCTGGACGGAAACCCCGGCCCGCACGGTGGGTCCGGCGTCGCTTCCAACGGCCTGCTCCACAAGCACGCCCTAGCCGCGCTGCAAGGCTAGGAATGTCTCCGCAGCTGAAGTAACACCGGACCGCGGCGCTTCGCCGCCGCTCCGGAACACCCACCCGCCTGCGCGCAACTGCCGCAGCCACCCGTGGGGCACGAGGTGAGCGATTCGCGCACCAGCTCCGCACTGCGCTCGAGATGGGCGAGGATAATTTCCACGGTACTCTGCCCTAACCCAGTAGCTTTTGCAATCTCGACCGGGTGGGATTTTCCCTGTTTAATAGCCTCCTTGACCTTCTCCGTGGGGCTCATAGGAAGACCTTGAGGACCTGGAATACTCCCACCGCGAGGATCCAGGCGGTGGCGAGCTGAAGGGCGAAACCGATAAGCGTCCACTTCCAGCCTATTTCCCGCCGCTGCGCGGCTACCGTGGCCACGCACGGGGTATAGGCCAGCAGGAATACCATGTACGCCCATACCGCCGCGAGCCCATGCTCGCCAGAGGCCGCGTCGAAGTCGGCGCGAATATGGCTGGCTAGTGGGGATTCTGCTTGCTCTTCTGGGGCATCATCAGTGACGTCTTCTACCGCATAGGTTTGCGCCCAGGTAGAAATGAGAGTCTCCTTGGCCACGAATCCGGTGACCAACGGGCCTGTCAGAGACCAAGAATCAAAGCCAGCCGGGGCAAAGACCGGGGACATCACCTTTGAGACCGCGCCATAGGCGGAATCCTCCGGCGGTACCGCACCCTCGTTGAAAGAGTGCCCACCGGTTACCGGGATGGACATGAGCAACCAGATGACCACCACAGTGGCTACGATGATGCCGCCGGCGGTATGCAAGAAGCCTTTCAGACGCACCCACATCACCGACAGAGTGAGGCCAAAGGTGGGCAGCTGATAGGCCGGAAGATCGATAACTAGGGCTTCGGCCGGCATGGCGCGCCACACCGTGCGGCGCAAGGCGAGGCCTACCAACACCACCAGCGCGATAGACAGCACGTACATGGCGAATACCGCGGAACCAGCATGAGCGGGGAAAAACACCTGCGCCAGCATCATGAACACGATGAGCCGGGCCGAACAGGAAGTGAAAGGAATAAGGAGGCAGGTGAGGATGCGATGGCGGACGTCGCCAAGCACGCGTGTCGCCGAAATCGCCGGAACATTGCAGCCATAGCCCACCACGATGGGGATAAAGGCCTTGCCTGGTAGGCCAATGGCGCGCATAACTCGGTCAGTGACCACGGCCGCGCGCGCCATATAACCGGAATCCTCCAGCACGGCTAGACACAGGAACATCAGGGCCAGCAGCGGGGCAAAGGTCAGCACCATGCCCACACCCCCAATAAGGCCATCTACCAGCAATCCCGAGACCAACCAGTGGTCTGGGAGGAGGCTGCGCACGGCATCAGAGACGGGACCGGTGATCAGTGCCTCCAGGCCGTCCTGCAGCGGTCCCGCAACCGTAGTGGTAATGAAGAAGACAGCCCACATCACCGCCAGAAATAGAATCGGGCCGAGCACGGGGTGCAGCACCACGCGGTCCACGCGCTGGCTAATCGGTTCGCCGACGTCCGTCCTGGAAACGGCAGCCTTTTCCGCGGCGTCCAGATCCGCAAAGCGTTGATCCAAATCTGCGTTGGGCCGGATAGTCTGTCGCTCCGTCTGCATTGCTTTTGCAACGGCACCCTCCAGCGCATCTAGGTTTTCTCGGCGGCGACCATTGACGCTGACCACCGGCATGCCCACGGCGCGCGATAGCGCGGAGGTATCGATGCTTATGCCCTGCTGCTTGGCGACGTCCTCCTTGGTCACCCCAATCACTACCCGATACGGGTACTCCGCGATCTGGAATGCGAGGTTAAGCCCGCGCGCTGGCGCAGTGGCATCCACCAACACCACAACCACATCTGGGCGCTCACACGGTGGGCACTCAACGAGCATATCGCGGGTGAATTCCTCGTCCGGACTCATTGGATCCAAGGAATAAGCACCGGGCAGATCGATGATGTCGAACGCCTCTGGCTGCGCATTCCACAAACCACGACTGACTTCTACGGAGGTACCCGGCCAGTTGCCGGTCTGGACCTTCGCTCCGGTCAGCGCGTTGAACAAGGTAGATTTGCCGGAATTTGGAGCCCCGACCAAGGCGAGGACAGGCGTTCCCTCCGCGGCGATACGCATGGAGGAGGTGGAGTGGCAGCTTGGTGCTGCGGTTTTGCGCGCCATTATGCTGCCACCGGGATAACTTCGAGCTGGCTGAGCGTAGCCGCATCCACCGCGTACCGGGCGGTACCTACGGTGACCAGGCGAGCCCCGCCGGCCACCTTGCGCCCGATCTGCACGCGCACTCCTGGCCGGAATCCCAGTTCACGCATACGCAGCGCCAACGCCGGCTGCGACTCAATCGCATGCCGCAGGCAGCATTCAGGTAGCTCTACCAATGCGTCCACTGGGGCTTGATCGGCACGCATACATTCGGACCTTTCGCAGGTCTGCTGGGTACGGGTGCGGGACAATAAGGACAGCTGCCACATCGCGCGGTCACCTCGGTTCTCTCGGCCCGGCTCACGCCGGTGATGTTAGCCACACCTAAGTAGCTACTAGATAAGGCTAACCTTAGTCCGCACAAGCTTTTCACACAAGCGATGATTAGTTGTGATTATCGACACTAGACAGAGACATAAAAGTGCCCGCTCCCAGTAGCAACGGGAGCGGGCGAAAAGTTGGGACGAGGCTAGTCCTCAGGCAATGTAAAACCAGCACCTACGCCACCGCGACGGTCCATATCCTCTAGGACCGCATCCATGGTGTTTGCGGCGGTTGGGTTATGGACCGGCCCCTGCAGCGGGGTGCGGCACGGGAAATTCACCGGCAGGAAACCGCCGGTAATCGAACCGACGAGGCGGCCGTTGACCAACAACGGTGCACCGGAATCGCCCATCATGGCGCAGACTTGGTTGACCTGAATCTTCTTTGCCTGCTGATAGGTAATGCCGCAGGTCTTGCCGGTGGCAACGCCCTGCTTGCACACCTGCTGCCCCGGCTTAACGCCGCCGCCCAACTCATTGACGGTCACGCCATTGTAGGAGCGGGAGACCTTGGCCTTAGAGCCGAACTCGATGACGGCGTAATCCAAGTCCTCATTCTTGGATACCACGGTGCCCGTCGGGCCAATCTGCTCTGAATCGGCGGAGGTGACCGAATCCCCCACGTTGCCGCAGTGCGCGGCGGTGAGCCCCACCTTGCGGCCTGCATTATCGTTGCCCGCTACGGTCAGGGTGCACATCATGTTCTCATTGACATAAACCGGGGTGCCAGGGCCATAGAGCGACTCTCCCTCATTCATGGCTGCAACGGATTCTTCTGGAATGCGTGGCGCATCAAAGAAGGAGCCCGGCACGCGGTGCAGCACGTAATCAGCCTGTGGCTTGCCCGCAGCTACCTTGGAAAATCCATCATTTTTCCACTTGTAGTTCGGATTGGTGCCCTTCGGTTTAAACTCCGGCTGGGTGGCCTGCTCCGCTAGGCCGATGGGATTCGGGTTGGTCATCGGCTCCGCGTACTGCGCCTGCTGGGCCGTGTGCTGCACGGCTTGCTGCGCGTTGCGCACAGAGGAATCTACGGCGTCGGTGACGTTCTTATCCACCTGCGGGGTTTGGATGCCTACCTCAGCCAGGCCATCTCGGACCTGGTCAATAATCCCTGCGGAATCGAAATCCGGTTGGGGCAATTCCTGGGCGCCTGCGGCCGGGGATCCCAGGAAAAACGCACCAGCGAAAGCCGAGCCCACCAGGACTTTCTTAAGGTGCGGAATGCGAAGCATCAAGGTACCTACTTTCAGTTGTCAACATCGTGCAAGCTCGATACTGGCACGAAAAAATTGTGGAAGCAGCAAACTCCTGTGACTGTGTCCAAGCCGTTATATTTCTGCCAGAATTCGGGGGTGGTCACCCCTCCCCTATCATCGGGCGCATGGTCACACCGCTGTCTTATTCCGATACTTCTGGCTTTCCGCAGCTGCACATGTCACGAGTCATCGACGCTGATTTTGATACCGCCGCATACCGGCTTTTCCGCTGGTCAATACAACGCAGCGGCCTTTTCCGCGTGCGCCCCACCCATGAGGTGGTGGAGCTCGGCGCGGAGGTCACCATGGGCCTTGGCCCATGGGATTTTCGCTGCCGCGTGGTCGATGTATTCCACGAGGACGGCCGCTGCGGGTTCACCTACGGCACCCTTCCTGGACACCTCGAGCGCGGCGAGGAGACCTTCGCTCTGGAGCGCCTGCGCGATGGCCGCACACTGCTGCTTATCGACGCCGCCTCAGAGCCCTTCCTCCCCTTCCTGCGCCCCGTGGTAGACGTGCCGCGGCGCCTCCTGATTAGCCGGCTCTACCTCCACGCTTTGGACGATTAGCAGAATTGCGCATATGACAAAAGCCGCCTCCCCGACCCCTGGGAAAGCGGCTTAGTATCAACGCTGGTTAGGTTCTTGCGCTTGTCCTCGATGGACTCGCGTGCATCGCGCACAGCGCCCTTGACGCGGTCAAAGAAGCCACCCTTCTTCGTGGACTCCTCTTGGTACTCGTGAGCCTTGTCTTCCACGAAGCCCTTAGCGCGCTGGAACGCATCGCCGACGGCGCTACCAGCCTCGGATGCCTTGTCCTTTAGCTGATCCAGGCGCTCAGAGGACTGCTGACCGTTGACGTTGTCCTGGTTCGGCGCAGTAGCAACACGCTCTTCGTTTGCTTCGCCTACGATGTGCTGGCTGGGCGCGTAGTCAGAGTTACCTTCATCCAGCTTCTCCTGCAGGTCCGGCTGCTGCGGGGCGGAACCAATGTGTTCTTCCTTCGCGCCACCTACGATGTGCTGGCTCGGGGCGTAGTCAGAGTTATCCTCGTCCAGCTTCTCCTGCAGGTCCGGCTGCTCGGCAGCTTTAGCCACATGTTCTTCCTCCGCTCCAGCGACAACGTGGTTCTGCGGTTCATACTTGCTTGCGGTGGACTCATCTCCGTCCGCAGACGGCTTTCCGACCGGCTTGGACAGGCCGGCTGCACCTGCGGCACCAGCTGCAGCTGCAGCGGACTGCGAGGACTTGTCAGATTTAGCTGCCGAAGACGCGGTGTCTTTAGATGCTAGGTACTTGTATTCGTTGCGGTCCAAGTCGACCTCGTGGCCTAGTTCGTTTGCCATTGCTACGTACTCCTTTAAATAGATTTATCTTCTTCCTTCTAGGGTTCCAGAAAATTCAGGAGCGTGCACGGAAATGGGTATGGGAAAGCGTCGACCGGTGGAGGGATCAGTCATCTCTAAACACTCAACATGGAAGGTTTCGCGTACGAGTTCAGCAGTCATCACCTCCTCGGTGGCCCCTTCGGCCACAATGCGTCCCTCACGCATGGCTACGATTCTATCGGCGTAACGCGCGGCATGGACCATATCGTGGACCACCATGACCACTGTGACCCCGGTGCCATTGAGATCTCGAATCAGATCCAAAATGGACAATTGGTGCGCGGGATCGAGGTAAGTAGTCGGCTCGTCAAGCAAGGTAATTGGCGTTTCTTGGGCCAAAGTCATAGCGAGGAAGACGCGCTGGCGCTGACCACCGGAAAGATCTGCCGCGGGGGCGTCGAGAAGCTCGCTCACCCCAGCACGCGAGGCAGCACGCTCAACCGCTGCATGATCTCCGGCCCGCATCGTCGCTAGCGCCCCTGTATAGGGATATCGGCCGTAACCGATGACGTCACGCACTAATACCCCTTCCGGAGCCACGGGATGTTGTGGCAGAAAAGAAACTTCACGGGCAAAGGCACGCGAGGAATACTTGCTGATATTTTGGTCCGCGAGGTGCACCGCGCCTGCGCTGGGCGTAAGTTGGCGGCCCAATGTCTTGAGAAGCGTCGATTTGCCACAGCCATTCGGCCCGATCAGAGCGGTTACTTGACCTCTGGATAAATGAAGATTTACGTCCTTGACCACATCGGGTCCACCGTAGCCCACGGTTAATCCGCTGCACGTCAGTGTCATGTCTAGCCTCCGTTTCGCACTCGGGTCAGTCGAGTCAATAGGAAAATGAAATACGGTGCACCGATCAGCGCGATGAGCGCGCCAACGGGGATTTCCGTGGGGGCGAAAGCCCAGCGACCGAGCGTATCGCATGCGGTCACAAGGACCGCGCCGCCTAGGGCTGCCACGGGTATTTGCCAGCGCAGGTTCGCGCCAACAACCAAGCGAGCAGCATGGGGGACGATGAGTCCGGCGAAGCCCAAGACCCCGGCGGCGGCGACTCCCGCTGCGCCGAGGATGACGGCTAAGGCTACTGCTATTAGTCGCCATATCTTGGTGCTCACGCCGATGCCGGCCATGGTGGAATCATCCAGCGCGAGCATATCCAGGTGTTTTGCCACCACCATCGCGGCGGTTAGGGCGAGAAGGATAAAGGGGGCGACAATGGTGGCATCGCCAAGCGAGCGGGCGTAAAGCGAACCTTTCAACCATGTCATGGCCGCTCCTGCCTCTGGGGCAGACCGCACCAGGAGCAATTCGGTGATGGCGCCCAGCCCAAAAGATACCGCCACCCCGGTAAGGGGCAGGCGCACCGGATCGCTTGCCCCGCGCCCGGCGAGGAGAAGAACCAGCCCAGTTCCAGCCAACGCTCCAATAAAGGCTATGAAAGTCAGCAGGTGGGCCGGCAGGGCGCCTGATCCCATGAGTACCGCAACGGCCGCGAGTCCGCCGCCGGAGGTAATACCCACCGTATCTGGTGCGGCCAAAGGATTGCGTAGCGCGGACTGCAATAGACAGCCAGAAACGGCCATGGCAATACCGGCGCAGATTCCCACCAAGATCCGCGGCGCGCGGTACTTCCAGATGAGCGGCTCTCCGGTAACGAAGGCGGTGATCACCTCGCCCGGCGGTTTCATCACCGCACCGACGCTCATGCCGATGATTGCGCTCAACGCCAACGCCAGGATGAGACCTACTAGCACCCCAACAAATCTCTTATGCCGCATGCTTCCTCCTCCCCAGCGCATGGACGGACCACAACACTAATGGCATGCCAGCCAAAGAAGTCACGATGCCCACTGGGGTCTCGGCCGGTGCCCAGATTCCCTGGCCAACCGAATCAGCCACCAAAAGCACCGCTGCTCCAACAATTCCAGCCACGCACAGCCCCATGCGGTGGTGCGGGCCGCACACCCGCCACGCTACGGCCGCGGCCATCAACCCTAAGAAGCCAATCGGCCCAGTTGCAGCTACGGCCGGAGCAATAAGCACTACCGCCGCCACAATGGCAGCCAACCGAATGCGCTCCGGCTTCGCGCCGACAGCACCGGCCATGGCATCGCCTGCTACGAGC
Organism: Corynebacterium sp. S5S1; assembly: GCF_001913985.1. Lineage (NCBI taxonomy): Bacteria > Bacillati > Actinomycetota > Actinomycetes > Mycobacteriales > Corynebacteriaceae > Corynebacterium > Corynebacterium sp. S5S1. The sequence continues at coordinate 64,154 of NZ_MKXT01000019.1, read as the reverse complement.
AAGTCCAGCGTTTTTGCACCGACTAAGGTCAAGGGAACCACGACCAGCACGGCAATCAGCGCCGGCACAATATCGTCCAAGCGCACACCGGCAAGCCGGCCAGAAAGCCACGACATCACCGTAGCCAGCTGAGCTTCATCTATCACCAAGAAAATGGAGGTCAAGGCGCTACACAGTGCGGAAACGGCAACGCCAACGAGTACCATGCGCTGGATCGCACCGCTCTTGCCGACGCCCACCGTCACCCCCACAGCAATCCCCGCACCCAGCAGCGCACCGGGCAGCTGGTCAACGCTCGAGGTTTCGCTTCCTAAAAACATTGCGGTTGCGACTGCACCGAGTGCCGCACCGGAGTTCACACCAGTGATGGACGGATCGGCGAGCGGATTCGCGGTTGCCGTGCGCAGCAATAACCCACCTACACCTAGTGCAATACCGACCACCGTGGTAGCAAGGAGACGGTCAAAAGCCACGCTATGCAGCTCTTCTTCTAACCACGGGGTATCAACTGGCACCTGAACATGGCGGAGCCGCCACCACCACACAAAGGCAGCGGCAGCGGTTGCAAGGACCAAGCAGACGCTGGCTTTAGTTCGAGGTGCCACTACTTTTCAGCGGCGATCATGTCATCGAGCATATGCTCGGCGGAAAGCGGCCCGCGGGCGCGCGACCAGATATCTTGGTCCACCTCTACGATGTCGCCGCTGCCCTTGGCATAGGGCGTCTTTTTAAACGCATCGACGTCCTTGTACATAAAGACTCGGTCAGCCTTCATACCAGGGAGCTTATCGCCGGTCAGTTCCGCTACATCAGTCTTAGATTCGATGGATGACTTCTCACCTTCGAAAACATAATCATAGCCCACCTCGCTCAGTAGCGACTGGGGGAAGGAAGGGTTGACCCAGGTATAGAGCATCTCACTGGACCACCCAGCCACAACAGCACGGCTGCCCGGCTTTACCGCGTCCTTGGTCTGAGCAATCTTGTCCTCGATGCGCTGACGGACTTCTTTGGCCTTTTCCTCTTTACCTAGCTTGGCCGCGATCTCATCCATCGAGTCCAGCACGTCCAAGTAAGTCTCATCTGGGTAGGATTCGGTCTGCGCAATCTCTTCCAGCTGCGGCATGATATCGGCTTGACGGGTAGGGCTAGCCAAAATCAGATCTGGTTCCAAAGACTGGATAACTTCTAGGTTCGGCTGCTTGGCTTGGCCCACAGAGGTTGCCTGCCCCAGCTGCTCTTTCAAAGTGGTCGGTGCCTCCGACTTACCGATTTCCACGGTTCCCACTGGGTCCACATCGAGGGCCTTGAGAATTTCCTCGTAGCGCCAATCAAGCGCCACAACTCGCTCGATCTTCTTTTCTCCGTTTCCTTCCTTAGAAGAAGAATCAGAAGAACACGCAACAAGGCCTGCGCCTAGGGCTAGGGTGGCTACGAGTGCGATAACTGCACGCACATTCATGAAGTCTTTCTTTTGCATAGCCTTACCTTACTCAGGTGAGGGTTTGCTGTCTAGGGTCTGATTGCCACGTTCCCGATACGGACCATGTTGCCGCACGTCCGCTAGAATCCGCCCAGTAAGCAAAAATAAAAAATGACCCTCACCGGCGAACCGATGAGGGCCTGGAAGTTGGTAGCGGGGGCAGGATTCGAACCTACGACCTCTGGGTTATGAGCCCAGCGAGCTACCGAGCTGCTCCACCCCGCGTCGAGATGACTTCCATCATCTGCGCTTGAACAGTGCGTTAACACAAAGTGTATTCGCTCTGTCCTGGCGACTCATGTAACTATACATAGGGAAAGGCACCTACCCAAATCCGCTGGGCAGGTGCCTAATCCATCGCGATTATAAGCCGGAACTACTAGTCCGTCTTCTGATAAGACTCCACAGCCTTATCGAGCTCATCTAGGGCGCGTCCGTATTCCTCGAAGGAACCATCGCGTGCATCTTCAAGCCCCTTCAGGGCCTTGTTGATGTCATCGATGGCGCCCGCCTCGTCGGAAGAAGACGGAGCGGAAGCTGGAGCCGAAGGCTTATCGTCCTTGGACTCGTCCTTCTTCTCCTCATCCTTGGCGCCGTCCTTGTCCTCGGAATCGCCGTCAACTTCCTCGATGTTCTGGGCAGACTTGGCGTCGATTCCCACCTGCTCGAGGGCATCGCCGATGGTCGGGGCATAGCCCACGCGGCCCTTATAGGACACGAGCACGCGCAACAGCTTCGGGAAGGCAGAGGCCTGGTCCTTGCGCTGCGAGTAGATCGGCTCGAGGTACAGGATTTCGCCACCACCGACTGGCAGGGCTAGCAGGTTGCCGTTGTGCAGGTCATTGGTGCCCTCCCACAGGGTGCGGTCGCGGGCGACCTGGTCGGAGGACATCATCGCATCCTGCGCCTGCTTCGGGCCCTGGGTCTGTGTATTGGTGGGCAGTACGCGCACGGTGATATCGCCGTAGTTCTCCGGTTCGGAGGATACGGCCATGTGCGCAGACAAGAACTCGCGGTTAAGACCACGGTAAGAGGTGGTCAGCTGGAAGGTCGGCTTGCCGGTCTCCGGGTCAGCGGCCATCACGTAGTACGGCGGCTGATTGAGCTGACGGGATTCCTCCGCGGTGGGGTCATTCGGCACGGACCAGAAGGCATCGTTATTGAAGAAGACATTCGGGTCATCCACGTGGTAGCGCGCCAACAGGTCACGCTGCACCTTGAACATATCCTCCGGATAGCGGAAGTGCTCGCGCAGCTCATCGGAGATCTCAGCCTCAGGCTTAACGACGTCCGGGAACACACCCTCCCAAGCCTTGAGCACTGGGTCATTCTTGTCGAACTCGTAGAGGTCCACAGTGCCGTCATAGGCATCGACGGTGGCCTTGACCGAGTTGCGGATATAGCCGACCTTGTCATTGACCAAGCGCTGGGTGGTGCCATCGGGATTAAGGGTGTCCTGGGTGGCGTCGGAAAGTGAGGCACGCTGGGAATAAGGCAGGGACTCCAAGGTGGTATAGCCATCCACAATCCACTTCAGGCGGCCATCAACCACGGCCGGGTAGGTAGCGGAATCGGTGGTCAGCCACGGAGCAACCTTCTCCACGCGCTCGCGCGGATCGCGGTCATACAGCAGCTTGGACTCGCTGCCGACGCGATCCGAGAGCAGGAAGTTCAGCTCGCGATACTTGGCGGCATACATGGTGCGGTCAAAGATATTGCCGATGCCAACGCCGCCCTTGCCGTCATAGGTATAGGTGGAGCTATCGGTGTCGTACTCGACCGGGTTATCGCCGGTCTTGCCGGTAATCGCATAATCCATGCCATCGGCCGCACCGGCAATGACCGGGCCGTAGTAGATGCGCGGCTGATCAACCTTAATGCCAAGGGACTTCTCTGCGTCCTGAGTTTCGCCTTCACCCTCGGACTCGCCGGCCTGGGTCTGTAGGTCAGACACGGTAAAGATGGGGAAGCCACCGCGGGCAGACCCTGCATCGCGAGCTACCTCGTCGACTTTATTGGCCTGCGCTGCCACAAAACCGTTGCCGTGGGTGTAGACGGTGTGGCGGTTAATCCAGTCCGACTGATTCTCCCGCAGCTCGTTCGGATCCAGCTCGCGGGCGGCGACGACGAAGTCACGCTTCTTGCCGTCGATCTCGTAGCGGTCCATCGACAACGTCTCTGGGAAGCCGTAGAAGTTCTTCAGCTGCTGCATCTGGGTAAAGGTAGGAGAAAGGATCTCCGGATCCAGCAGGCGGAGGTTATTGATAGTGGCGTTATCAGAGGCCACCTTGTCATCAGAGACATCATCCCCGCCCCAGTTATCTTCATAGGTGACGTGGTCATCAGTGAGCCCATAGGCATAGCGGGTGGCCTCGATATTGCGGGCGATGGATTCTTCTTCCTTTGCCTGGCGGTTGGGCTGTACGGAAAAGCGCTCCATCAGCAGCGGCCATGCCTGGCCAATGACCAGCGAGGACAGCAGCATCAGCACCACGGCCAGGCCGGGGATGCGCAGGTCCTTGATGACAACGGCCATAAACAGGGCCACGGCCACGAAGATGCCAATGATCATCAAGATAATTTTCGCCGGCAGGTAGGCGTGAATATCGGTATAGGAACCACCGGTAAAGAGGTCGTGCTGGGTATTAAGCAGCTCATAGCGCTCCAGCCAGTAGCCGATGACTTGGACTACCATCCACAGGCCGGCGGTAATCGCCAGCTGCAGACGAGCGGGGTGGGAGATGGAGCCGCGCACACCGGCGGCTTTATTACCAATGCGGATGCTGCCCAGCACGTAGTGGCCGAAAAGCGCGATGAGGAAGGCCAGAATCAACAGGATGGATAGGGTGCTGACCACCATCTTTAGAACTGGCAACGTGAAGGCATAAAAACCTAGGTCGTGGTGGAACTGGGCGTCTTGTTCGCCGAATTCCTGGCCGTTGAGGAAGAGCAGTACCGTGCGCCAATTGGACTGGCCGATGAAACCGGCGATGATGCCCACGATGGCGGGGATGACCTTGAAGAAGACGCCCATGGACTTCTCAATGGACTTGCGGTACTGATACACCGGCGAGTTCAGGTCTCCCAAGTCGAGCGAATCCGGGCGCCCGCGCCAGGCAAAGTAGCCGGCGGCCCACACCACTGCAGCGGCCACAAGACCGAAGATGATAAAGAGGACTATCCGCGCCATAATCGCGGTGGTGAAGACGTTCCGGTATTCAATCGCACCAAACCACCTCCAATCCGTGTACATGCCCACGAGCATGGGGCCGAAGAACAAGAGGACGGCAATGATGGCCGCAATGATTGTCGCGACCCGCGGGGGCCGCTTCAACGGGGCGGCTGGTGTGGATGACCCTAAGGACAACGCCAGCTCCAATCAACTAGTGCGAATTTAAAACCTGTAGACTTCTTCCAGCTTAAGGAAGCAATACACAGATAACGAATAAGGATGTTCATGAGTTCCCCCGAATTATCACAGCCAGCTTTAAACCGCGCGATGACCGAAGCCGTCGAATTCGTCCACGCCGAAGGCTGGGGCGCCCGGCCCACCATCTTCGCGCTGGTTCCCACCCACTTGGTAGCCGATCAGCTTGCCGCGCTCGATGAGGAGGACGCCGCACCGCTTACGCTCATCGTGCAGGATAATGTGCCCGAAAACATTGAGCCTGGCTCAGAGCAGCTGGCCGATTATGTCTCCCGCCTGGCCTGGCCCCGGGAGGTTGCCGGCGTCATCTTGGCCCAAGAAATTAAGTTCCGCGATACCTCTAGCGAGGACCCCTCCCCTCGCCCGGCGCGCCTTTATTCCGGGGCACTGCGAGAGGAAGGCATCGAAACCACCTTGCTGCAGCTGCGTCCCACCGAGGAGGAGCTGGAAGCGGCCGGACCGTTCGCAGAAGATGACATCCAGCTACGCGGCGGCCCACAGGTAGCTCCGGGGGTCATTGCGGCTTTGCGCTATGGGCTGAACCAAGACCCGGATGCGCTAGATTAGACTGAAGTGACAATTCTCGCCTGCGACTAAGGAGCATTTTCCTACCGTGCGACGCACTACTCTCACTCGCCTGACCGCCACCCGCGCCACCGCAGCAGCGCTTCTGCTGGGTGTAGGCGTGAGCACTGCCGCTTGTTCCTCGGACGATGCCGCGCCTGCCGACGCCCCCGTGGAGACCACCGCCGCCGGCGCCGAGACCACCGCCCCTGCGGCGGATACCGCTGAGGAAACCAGCACCGTCTCTAGCTCCTCCACCATTGAGTCCAGCGCTGAATCGAGCGCGGCGGAAAGCTCGGAGGCGTCGGAGGGGGCGTCGGCAAGCAAGGAGCCCGGAACCGAAAAGTTGGAAAAGTCTGTGGCCAAGGCCTATGACATCTTTGCTCCGGTAGCGCCCAAGGAGCTTTTCGCCCTCTTTGACCGCTGCGATTCCACGGGCGGGGACGATTCCTATAACTGCTCTGGGCCAGAGGTAGGCCAGTTCCAGTTCTTCCGCTCGCACTCCAAGGCGAAGCAAACCACGCAGGTGCTTACCGAGCTGCGCAGCTCGCAGGTCATTGAGGATGACGGCGACCGCGTCGTAGGCTGGTCCACCTTGGGAACCACCGCGGTCATTACCGTAGTGGACAATAAAGAAGGCATGGTCATGCAGCAGATGATCTCCTCCGACCAAGAAGACCCAGAAGAGAAGATCAAGGAGCTGGGCCTAGCTAAGTAGGCTGGCTACTGGCAGGTTTTAATATCCTTGCCGTCCGCGAAGTCCTTCATCGTGGACACTGCCTCATCCAAGGTGGAAACTTCCGCGATGGGCATATCGCCATGGTCGCTCGCGGCGGCCTCGGAGCAATTATCCTTCGGCGCGAGGAAGAGCTCCGCTCCGGCCTCGTGCGCCGCGGCGATTTTATGTTGGATGCCGCCAATGGGGCCTACCTGGCCGTCTTCCTGAATTGTGCCCGTACCGGCCACGAACTTGCCGCCGGTGAGGTCTTCCTCGTTGAGCTTATCGATGACCGCCAGGGTAAACATCATGCCGGCGGAGGGACCGCCAATATCCTGCAGGTTGTATTTGACCTTAATATCGTCTTGCGGGACCGAGAGCATGGCGATGCCCAGCATTGCCTGCCCCTTCTGCTGGGGGTTCTCCCCTAGCTCTATTTCTTCTTCTTGCTTCTTGCCGCCACGCTGGACGGTCAGCGTGGCCTTATCGCCCGGGATTTTCTGCTTGATGACGTCTTGGACCTCGCCTGGCTCCGAGACCTCCTTGCCGTCTACTGCGGTAAGGACATCGTCCTTTTTCAGCGCGCCCTGCGCCGCGCCCTCATCCATGACTTCCGCGATGGTGATCTTCACCGGCAGGTGCAGGTAATCCATTGCCGCGACGGTTGCGGCAGACTCGGACTGGGTAAAGGCCTGCTTATTGGACTCTTCTACCTCTTTATCGCTCATGTTCTGCGGAATGACGGTATCGATGGGCACGATGGTGTCATCGGTCATCATCCAGCGGCCTAGCGCCTGCGCCAGGGTCATATTGGTGCGCACAGAGACCGTGGTCATGTTGAGGTGGCCGTCGGTGTCATAGGTTTTCGGCGCCTGGACATCGACGACCTGAGTGCCGTCGACCTCCCCCAACGTGTCCACCGTGGGACCTGGCCCCTCAGCGGCATAAGGCACGGTCAAAGACACATCAGTGCCAGGGATATGGTCAAGCGATACCAACGCACCGGTGAGGACGACGGGGATGGCACCCCAAGCAATGGTGCGGACGCGACGGCTAGCAGGAGAATTCACGGATCAATACCCTACAACCTTTGCCGTAGTGTTCGCTGTCAGCGTAGCGGGGATCATGGAAAGTAGCCGGACGGTGCCGGTAGATTAGGACGCATGAGCAACGGATTCGGTTTTTCTTTCCCCAATAACGATGACGACGATAATGACGGACGTCGTGACCAGAACCCGTTCGGCGCATTCGGCGGCGCTAATGGTGGCGGCCTGGGTGACATGCTGAACCAGTTCGGTCAGATGCTGTCCGGCATGGGCTCTTCCATGAACTCGCCGGAAAACTCCGGCCCAGTCAATTACGACATGGCTAAGCGCATCGCCCTGCAGCAGATCTCGCAGTCCAAGGCGGTAAGCGCGGACGATACCAAGGCTGTAGAGGAATCCGTCCGCTTGGCGGAGCTCTGGCTTGATGACGCCACCTATTTGCCCACCGCCTCCGGCACGGCCAAGGCTTGGGATTCCAAGCAATGGTTGGAAGAGACCATGCCTGCGTGGCAGCGCATGGTCACCCCGGTGGCAGAGCACATGAATGATGCTCAGCTGGACTCCATGCCGGAAGAGGCCCGCGAGATGATGGGCCCCATGACCAAGATGATGAACCAGATGTCTGGCATGAACTTTGGCATGCAGCTTGGCCACGCCTTGGGCGATTTGGCCTCCCAGGCGCTGACCGGCTCCGATTTCGGCCTGCCCATCGCCCCAGCCAATACCGTGGCACTATTGCCACAGACCATCCAGAAGGTCGCCCGCGAGCTTAATGTTCCTGGCCAGGAAGTGCTGGTTTATATTGCCGCCCGCGAGGCTGCCCGCCAGCGCCTGTTCAAGCACGTGCCCTGGCTGGTAGAGCGCATCGTCTCCTCTGTAGAGGAATATGCCATCGGCCTGGTTATTGATACCTCCCATCTGGAGGAAGTCACCCGCGAGCTCAACCTCGAGTCCGGCGATCCACAGGCAATCCAGGACGCGATGAGCAAATTGCAGGGCATGGACCTCTCCCCGCGCATTACCTCCAAGAACACTGCGGCCGCATCCCGCCTCGAGACCCTGTTGGCACTCGTTGAAGGCTGGGCCGAGCACGTCGTTACTGAGGCACTGGGCGAGCGCATCCCGTCGACCTCGAAGCTGACCCAGGCATGGGCTCACCGCCGCAGCACCGGCGGTTCCGCCGAGAACGCCTTCAGCAAGGTGGTCGGCATCGAACTTAATGCCCCGAAGGTCTCTGAGGCCGCTGAGCTATGGCGCCGCGCCACCGTCGCCGTAGGCGCGGAAAAGCGCGATAAGGCCTGGGATCACCCGGACTTCCTGCCCACTGCAGAGCACCTCGATAACCCGGCCGCCTTCATCGACTCCCTGCTGGACGAAGGCCCGGATGAGGGCTTCGAAGAAGAGTTTGCCAAGTTGGAGGAAATGCTCAAAAACGGCGAGGATTCCTCTGCCGCGCAAGGCGACGAGTCCGAGAAGCCGGAAGGCGAAGACGAGAAGAAGGACAAGGGCAACGAGGACGAGGAGAACTAGCAGCCCCAGCGCTGATAGGCCTCAAGATAGCCCTTCGCCCGCTCAGCGTGGGGCGCCCTGTCCGCCCACTGCCAAAAATCCCGCCCATGACGCGGGATAAAGGTGTGGGTGAGCTCGTGCATAATCACTGAATCCAGCACATAGTCCGGCACGTGTTGCAGCCGGTCGCTCAGCCGAATGTCCGCGGTGGAGGTAGTACAGCTACCCCATCGCGTATTTTGATTGCTCACCCACCGAATAGAGCCGATGGTTGCACGGCCATCTAAATACGCCGCGTTGAGCCGCCGCGCATGTTCTTCGAGCTGGGCGTCCGTGCGGCGGCCACTGCCCTGTTTCTTCTCCACCCGCGCCAACATGTCTGCGACGGCATCGCGCTCATCCCTCACGGACATCCACGCGGGAATGCGTACCTCGAGCACCCCGGATACCATGCGCGCCTGCACGGTTTTCTTCCGCTTGGCAGAGCGAATGACTTTAACCTCTGGGGGCTGCGGTGCGATGGGCTGCGTGCTCGACATGACAGGTGATTGTACCTGTGGTGCAATGGAGACCACATACTTCGGGGGAAGGGGTTAAAAGCGTGGGGATTTCTGCCACCCAAGTGGTCTTGGCGCCAGGCAGCGCAGTGTTGTGCCGCGAGGAAACGGTGATCCAATTTGGCATGGATGCCACCCGCGTTGGGGTTGCGGAAACTGGAAGCGCGCTCACCGTCGCGACGGCTTTCAACACCGCTCGCGAACCAGTGTCCCCGGAGGACTTATCTGAACGACTGCGTGCTGCAGGGCTTGAGAAGGCGGCGGCGCTGAGCCTCATTGAAGACGCACTGGACTACGGCATCCTCTGGCCACACAACGAGGCCGATGCCAAGGCAGACACCATTGTCCTCATGGGAGGATCCGCCTTGGCGGAGAGGCTCCGCGCGCGCCTTGAGGCGGATGGCTTCCAGGTCCGCATCCCGTTGGAGGAAGACAATGTCTTTTCCTATATCCACGACCTCGACGGCATGTATCCAGTACTTGCTGTGGACCAGCTGCACTGCCCACTGGATTGTGCGAATGCACTCGCGGGCACAGACACTACGTGGATTCCGGTGTCTTTGCTGGACAATCGTGGCGTCATCGGGCCTGTACGGCTGCGGGGCCAAGGACCGTGCCCATTGTGTGCGCACTTGGCCCGCGTGGATATGGACCCACTGTGGAATATCATCAGCACCCAGCTCACCCGCGTGCGCCGCACTCCGGAAGCCGTGGTGCTCGATGCGGTCTCGGCGCACACGCAGGTGACTATAAGACGACTGATGGGGCGGCCGCTGCCGCCAGGCGCACCGACCACAAAGCCGCGCCCCGGACAGCAGTGGGAGGTCGATGTCTACGGACACCATCAGCAGCGCACCGTCATTGCGCATCCACGCTGCCCGGTGTGCTTCGGCGGCAAGACCAACCTGGCTAGCTGCGAACCGAACGAATAACCTCTAGTACTTGGGCGCCGTAGCGCTCCAGCTTGCTAGGGCCTACGCCAGAAATGGAGAGCATCTCTGCCTCATCGGAGGGCAATTCCTCCGAAATCGCCTGCAGGGTGGCATCGGAAAAGATGACATAGGCCGGAACCTTTTCCTGGCGCGCAATCTGGGACCGCCACGAGCGTAAGGCGGCAAAGACCTCTTCATCGCCGCCGCCTTCACAATCTTCATGGCGGCCTATGACCTTTTCCGCCGGTGTTCCCAGCGGACCAGAGCACACGCGGCAGCGCTTCGGGCGGCGTGAGCGAGACCCACTGCCGGAGGCATCTTCGGCCGCCGGAACGATGCCATCGAGGAAGCGCGTGCGCTCGCGCGAAGCCCGCGAGCCGGTAGTCTTCGCCAGCGCCCATGACAGTGCGAGGTGCTCACGGGCGCGGGTAATACCCACGTAGAAAAGGCGGCGCTCCTCTTCTACCTGTTCGTCGCCGGCCTTAATGGCATGGTTGATGGGCATAAGCTTTTCCGTTAGCCCCACGAGGAATACCGCGTCCCATTCCAAGCCCTTGGCGGCGTGCACGGTAGCCAGCGTCACGCCTTCCATGGCTGGGGCCTGCTTATCGGTAGAGCGCCGGCGCAACTCCCCCAGCACCCCGTTGAGATCGATGCCAGGAGTGGATTCCACAATCTTTTCGATGAGCCCAACCAGCGCGTTGAGGGACTGCCAGCGCTCACGGGCCTGGGCGCCTTGCGGCTCGGTGGAGCTCAAACCCAGCTCGACAAACGCAGCCCGAGCAATCGCCACTGGGTCATCCGGCAGGTCCTCGCGGCGGGTCGCGGCGATAAGCACGCGGATAGCCTCCAGGATTTCCGGGCGGCGGAAAAAGCCCTCGCCGCCGCGGACTTGGTAGACCACTCCGGCGTCAGCAAGCGCCTGCTCAAACTGCTCCGACTGGGCATTGATGCGGTACAGGATGGCAATCTCGGAGGCCGGCACGCCCTGGTCCAGCAGCGTGAGGACCTGGCCGGCCACCTCCTGGGCCTCAATCTCTTCGGACTCATAGGCCTTGAAGGTGGGCTCGGGACCGGGCTCGCGCATGCCTTGCAGCTCCAAGCGCGTGCCAGCTGCGCGGCCGGTGGCCTTGCCGATGACCCGGTTGGCCAGGTCAGTTACCTGCGGCGTAGAGCGGTAGTCGCGCTGCAGCTTGACCACGGTGCCATCCGGGTACGTGCGTGAGAAATTGAGCAGGTAGTCCGGGGAGGCGCCGTTGAAGGAATAGATGGTCTGGTTAGCATCGCCCACCACGGTAAGGTCATCGCGTTCGCCCAACCAAGCGTTGAGCACCCGCTGCTGCAGCGGGGTAACATCCTGGTACTCATCGACGACAAAGGTGCGGTACTGCTCACGGAAGGTCTCCGCAATCGCCGGCACATTCTCGATGGCACCTGCGATGTGCATGAGCAGGTCATCGAAGTCCAAGTGCATCATGTCCGGCGTGGCCTTGGACTGCTCGTAGCGGCGGAAGGCCTCTGCTACCTTGGCCGGATCGGCCGGTGCACTGCGGTACGTATTGGCGATCACGGACTCATAATCTTCGGCGCTGACCAGCGCGGACTTAGCCCACTCGATCTCGGCCAGGACGTCTCGAATCATGTCCTTGGAATTATCCAGCCCCACCGAGCGCACCGCGCGGGCAACTAGGGGGAATTTATTATCCAGCAGCTGCCACGGAAGATCTCCTGCTACCTGCGGCCAGAAATACTTCAACTGGCGGCGCGCCGCCGCGTGGAAGGTCTGCGCCTGCACGCCGGCCACGCCCATAGTGCGCAGGCGATCGCGCATTTCTCCGGCCGCTCGCGCCGTGAAGGTCACCGCAAGCACGCGCTGCGGGCTCACAAAGCCTTGGTCCACCAAGTTGGCAATGCGATAGGTAATAGTGCGGGTCTTGCCCGTACCCGCGCCGGCCAAGATGCACACGGGCCCGCGCGGCGCCGTGGCCGCGCGCAGCTGATCTTCATCCAGCAGGGACAAATCCGGCTTAGTCACCGTGATACCACTCCATGATCATCGTGTGTGCAATTGAACCCGGACGTGGAAGCTTTAGCTCAAGGAGCTCGGCGCGCTCCACCCACCGGATTTCTTCCAATTCCCCATCAGTATGGCAGGTGGGGTGGACATCAGCCGTGCGCGCACAAAAGCCCAGCATAAGGGAGCCACTCGGTGGCCACGCCTGCGAGCCCCAATAGCGAATATCGTCCACCTTGCGCCCGGTTTCTTCCAGGGCCTCGCGTGCAAAAGCAGCCTCTGCGGTCTCGCCCGGCTCAACGTAACCAGCGATCAGGGAGAAAAAGCTAGTGCGGCGGCGATTGCGCGCCAGCAAAATCCGGTCGGTGCCGCTGAGGCGAATAAGCCCGATGACGGCAGGATCTAGGCGTGGGAAAACCATCCGGCGCTCGTCCAAGGGATCGCGTCCCACGATTCCCGGTGCTGGGTAGTCCAGCTTGTGACCGGTGCGCGGATCAAAGCGCTGCTCGCGCCGGTTGCGGATCAGCGCAATCGCCTGCAAAATCACCGGTCGGTCCGCAAAGAACGTCGCGCTTTCTAGCCGGCCCAGCTCGCTAGCACCGTCTTCCGGATACGCGCACGCCTGCAGGGTACCTAGGTCCACTACTGCGTGCTTGCCGACGCCCCCGGGAACCTTCTCCACCAGCACCGGTTCCCCCGCTGCCGTAACCGGAACCTGGCCGTGAGGAGTTACTGGGAGGAACATTTAGTCCTCATCATCATCGTCCATGACCTCGATGGGCTGTTCCATCTCATGCTTGATGTAGAGCAGGCGGTCGCCCGGCTTCAGCGCGGAGGCATCCGCGGTATCCACGCGGTGCAGCTCGTTATTGCGCAGGACAGCCAGCACGATATCTGCCAGGTGGCGTGGGTTGGACCCTACCTCGAATTCGCGCACGGCGCGCTCGGCTACGGAAAAACCCTCGTTGGGTGAAAGCAGGTCTTCCATCATCTCCACCACCGTCGGGGTGACGGTGGCCAGGCCTAGCAGTCGACCGGCCGTCTCAGCGGAGGTGACCACGGAATCCGCACCGGATTGGAGCAACAGGTGACGGTTTTCGGACTCGCGCACCGACGCCACGATCTTGGCCTTGGGCGCAAGCTCTCGCACGGAGAGGCAGCACAGCACCGCGGTATCGTCCGTGGATGGGGTAACGACAATGGAGCTGGCGTGCTCTACCCCAGCGATCTTTAGCACGTCCTGCTTGGTGCCGGAACCAAAGATGGTGACCAATCCGTGGTGCTCGGCGTGAGCGAGGGACGCACGGTTGGTATCGATGACCACGATCTGGGAGGACGGAACATCATCGGCCAGCAGCGCGGCCACGGCTCCGGCGCCCTTGGTGCCATAACCGATAACGACGGTGTGGTTACGCAATTGCTTTCTCCAGTTCTGGATTTGGAAAGTACGGCGGGCCTTATCCGTCAACACGGACAAGGTCGCGCCGACCAATAAAACAAGGAAGATCAGGCGGGCAGGGGTAATAAGCACTAAGTTAATGAACCTGGCCTGCGGGGACACGGGCACGATATCGCCGTAACCCACGGTGGTCAGGGACACCGCCGCATAGTAGGCGGAGTCCAATAACGACATGTCCTCGCTATACCCACCGCCGTCCACATAGACCACGATGGTCACGAAGACAACGATGCCAAAAGCCCACAGCACACGCTTGCCCAGCTGACGCCACGGGCTGGAATTTTCATCCCTCGGCACCGTAATGACATCAATGAGCGCGTGATCCGGCTGCGAGGACAGCTCGACCTGCGGCAAGAAGCGACTTCTAAAGCGTGACTTCATTGCCTGCGCACGTTTTTGGGCCACTAGTCCAGCCTTCTTTTCTGGTCTCGAATGGTTACTCAAGAGATTGCGCGCTTACGCAACCGCCCACATACCTTAGCCCTTGTGGTACTCAACTGACGATTCAAGGAGTTTCTTCAGCTCTTCCCCACGCGGCAGGCGGGCAGGCTCAAAGGTATAGCCATCGTGCACATAATAGAACGCTGCACGAATCCTTTCCTCGCCGTGGATGCGGCGCCAGGCCTCTGCATACACCGCTAGCTGTATCTTGGCAGCATCCATGGCTTCTCCCTGGGGTGGGCGGCCGGTCTTCCAGTCCACCACCATCCAGGTGCCATCCTCCAAGCGGAATACCGCATCCATGCGCCCGCGCACCACGGACTCACCAATAGTGATTTCAAAGGGCGCCTCCACGTGCTCCGGTTGACGCTCGGCCCACTCGGAGTTCAGGAAGGCCTGCTTGAGCTCTTCCAAATCGAAGTCTTCCGGTTCATCGATTCCCGGAAGTTCTTCCTCGCCCAATAGCGCCGGGCTGCCGAAGCGGTCCTCCAGCCACGCGTGGAAGGCGGTACCGCGCTTGGCATAGGAATTCGGCTTAAACGGCACGGGGCGGCGCTGCCTGCGGGCAAACTGAAGCGGGTCTGCCCGCAGCGCAACCATGTCAGAGGCGGTCAGCTCGCTGGGTAGCTCAACGTCTACCACCGGCTGTTGCAGGGCCTTATACTCCTCAATGAGAGCGCCAGCTTCCTGCTCCCATAACTCAAAGGTTTCACCCCGGCTCAAATCTGGGAGTTCCTCCATTGCTGCAAGGACTAGGTCCGCACCGGCGACTGCCTCTGGGCTAGCCTCAAGCGCTGGGAATTGTGCGCTCTCCCCAAAATCATCCTCGGAAGGCTCGTCGGGGACGGACCACTCCACCACGTACTGCGGGAATTGCTCTTTCAGGCGCTCTAGGTATTCATAGGGAACCTTCTTGTTCTTTCCATTGGCGTTATTGGTGCCCGAGCCGGTAACGGTCAGGGTAGATTCGGTACGCGTCAGCGCCACATAAAAAAGGCGCGCCGATTCTTCCGCCTTGATGGCGCTATCTGCTTTCTTAAACTCCTCGCACGCGTTTTGGAAATGCGAGCGCTTTTGGGCATCCTCCGGGACCTCAATATAGTCATCGTCTCCCGGGACCTTATCGATCCTGGACAGGAAGGTCTCTGCTTGTGCGCTATAGCTAGACGAATCCGCATGCACCACGCAGACGTGTTCCCATTCCAAGCCCTTGGCCTTGTGCGCGGTCATAATCTGCACGCGGTCAGTGGCCGCGGGAACCTCGCCAAGGTCTAGGCCATCTTCCTTTTCGAGCGCTAACGCAAAGTAATCCAAGAGCGCATACAAAGAATCACCGTGGAAGCCCGCGACGATATCGGCAAATTTATCCAGATGTGTCGCGCCCCCTGCGCTTCCACGCGCAAGGACTTCGGTGCGGATATTAAACAATGCTTCAATATCGGCGAAGATATCCACCAGCGGTTTGGACAGAGAATAGGTGCGCAGGTGTCGCAGTTTGGCAGAAACCTCTTCCATACGGGCGAGGCCTTGCGGAGTATAGCGGTCTCTCTCACCTAGATCGGCCAAGGCGTCGGCAAGGCCGACGCGCTGATCCGGCTCCTCAGCGGTGACATCTTCCAACTGCGCACGCAGGTAGTCTTCCGGGTCCATCCCCGGCTCCCAGCGCAAGCGCTCCTCCCTCGCGCCGGCCAGGTTTCGTTGGCGGGAAGCAAGCGCTTGAATATCACTAATTCCCAGGCCACAGATGGGCCCTGCCAGCACCCGCACTGCCGCAGGCAAGTCTTCTGGGCGCACGAGCATGGTGGCAATAGCTACGAGGTCCTGGATTTCTGGCTGCCACAGCAGGCCACCGAGACCAATGATCTCATTGGGTACGCCCGCTTTGTCTAGCGCCGCAGCGATGGGGGCGGAGTGCCTATTTTTACGCACCAAAACAGCCGCGCTGAAGGTATCTCCCTCGCGCTTTTCCCACTGCTCTTTCAGGTACTCGGCAACGAATTCACGCTCGCGAACTTCGCTGTCGAAGTACGCCAACTGGATGTCGCCTTCGCCCTTATGCGGGGCGGCAGACAGCTCGTCCACGGGACGTTCAACGCCTTCGAATACGCCCTCCGCCACTGAGTTAGCCAAGTCCAGCGCACCAGAGGGGTTGCGCCAAGAGGTGGTCAACTGGTCCTTCGGAGCGGGTGTGCCCGGCGCGACCGGGAAGTCCTCCACGAAGGCAGTGAGGTTTTCAGAGGTCGCACCACGCCACCCGTAGATGGCCTGCATTGGATCACCCACGGCCGTCACAGAAAGATCCTTTTGCTCCCCTCCGAACAGGCTTCGTAGAAGCACGCGCTGGGCATAGGAGGTGTCTTGGTACTCGTCTAGCATGACGACCTTATAGCGCTGGGATTGTTGCTTGCCCACCACAGGATGATCGCGCGCTACGCGGGCAGCGACGGCCATTTGCTCGCCGAAGGTGATGACTTGTCGCTCGGATTGTTCCTTTTTCAGGGCCTCCAGCAGCGGCACGTACTGCACGCGGCGCTCCTGTGTTTGGATATAGCCCAGCAGCGTCTTTGAGTATTCGGGGCCATTTTTTTGAGATTTATCGAGGTTATCGATGTCCGCCCGAAAATCGCGAGCATGCTCGGCGATGTGACTCGTGTCCTTGAGCCCATTATCGATGTCTTGGCTGAATTTCAGCAGGGTCTCGGTAATCGTGGCTAGGGCGCGATCATCCTCCAGCTGGCCGGTGTAATTGCGCACCACATCGTAGGCCAAGGAATAGCGCTCGGCCTCGGTGATGATGCGTGCGGTGGGCTCTACCGGAACCAAGAGCCCGTATTCACGGACGAGTTCTCCCGCGTAGGAGTCATAGGTGGCTACCTTCGGCGCGATGTTTTCTAGCGCTTCTGCCACCTCGCCGCCTGGCGGGATGAGGCCGGAATCGCGCAATTTAATCAGCTGCCGCCGGATGCGCTGCTCCAGCTGTTGCGCGGCCTTACGGGTGAAGGTCAGGCCGAGAACCTGCTCCGGGCGCACATAGCCATTGGCCACCAGATATACCACGCGCGAGGCCATGGTTTCTGTCTTTCCGGCACCAGCGCCGGCAACCACGAGTTTGGGGCTAAAGGGGCCTTCGATGACATGGGTTTGTTCCTCGGTAGGCGGAAAGTCCTTGCCCAAGGCTGCAGCGATCTGCTGTGGGGAAAAATTGCTCTTAGGCATCGGTAGTCATCCTTCCTTCTTCCTGCACGGGGCAGATGGAGCGAATTGGGCACTTATCGCAGTCTTTATTGGTGCGCGCTGTGATGCGCGGGCCGCGCATCTCTTCGACCAGCGGGGGTAGAAGTGCGGCGAATTCTTCCAGGGCCTCCGGCGATTTATCGCTTTGCCAAATCTCACCAATCTTTTTGGTGGTCGCACCCGGATACACCAGCACACCGCCCTGGCGCGGCATGCCTTCGCCGTCGTGAACCTGGTGGCCGTCAAATGCGCCATGGGCAAGCGCGAGCTGATAGGTCATCAGCTGCACATGGTCCTCGCCCTCTTTCTTAGCTGGCGTGCTTCTACCCGTCTTGAGGTCCACCACCAAGTAATTTCCCTCTCCATCGCGAAGCAGACGGTCCATATAGCCGCCGATGCGCACCTCCTCGCTGACGCGTACGCCTACGGGGATTTCCACACCGGCAAGCTCTTGATTGACCTCGGATTGGCGCGCCCATTCCCGGGCGCGGTCCAACAGGGTGGAAAACTCATCGAGCTTAAAACGCAATTGCCACTGCGGTACGTCCTGAATGCGCTCGAAAGCCTCCATCACCAATAGCTTGGCCTTTTCCGCATCCATCCCGCGGCCAATGGCTTCAAAGAAGGCGTGCGCCAAAGTACCGCGGAGCAGGTGCTCCTCGGTGCTTGGGTCCTCGGTCACATTTCCTAGCACGGCCTTGAGCGGGCAGTTGAGTAATGCTTCCACCCGGGAGGGTGACAAACTGTCGCTGGTATGCAGCGGCAGTTCAGCTGCAACGGAGCGCGCAGACCACCACTGCTCCGGGTGGGCGCCAGGGATATCGGCTGCCGCTAGCCGAGCGAGTTGGCGCGCTGCTTGTTTGCGCTCAACCTCACCGGATTCCGGATTGGTAACTACGCGGCGCAATTGTGCGACAAAGGCCGGCACGGACAGCACCGCCACATCGAGGGGATCCACCTCGAGCCCGTCGCGCAATGTCACGGGTGCGGGTTCGGGCACATCGAGGCCCAGTTCGCGCGGGAGCTGGGTGCGACGCAGCGCCCGCTTTGCTTGCCGACGCCCAGCCTGGCCGGGCACGTCCACACCACGGCCAGCGAATTCGCTAATGAAGCGCGAAGGCTCAGAGACCGTATCACCTTCCGGGTTTTCCACAGCGGCAATGAGCAGGCGCTGTCGGTGACGCGTGGTAGCGACATGGAAGAGTCGACGCTCCTCTGCCAAACGGGAGGCAACGTGGCTGACGGGGGTATCGGGATCAATATCGTGGTCGAGGAGATCGATGAGATCTTCTTGACCAAAGATGGAGCCGGTCTCCCCTAGCGAAGGCCAGCTTCCTTCCTGCGCGCCGGCCACGATGACGGTATCCCATTCGCGGCCCACGGCGCCGTGTGCAGTCAGGATCTCTACTGCCTGCGGAATAGCGGTGCGGCGGTCACGCACACCGGTGGGAAGTTCCTGTTCGGTGATATGCGTCAGGAAGGCACGCAGCGAGGAATCAGGGCGGCGCTCGACGTAGTCACCTGCGGCGTCAAAAAGCGCCATCATTGCATCCAAGTCGCGGTCGGCCTGCGAGCCGGTCGCACCACCGCGCAGCGCCGAAGCCTGCAGGCGGTTATCGAGCTCGGTTGCGCTCCACACAGCCCAGAGGACCTCCTCCACCGAGGCCCCGGAGGCGAGTGCGTCCCGGCCGGCGCTTAGAACCGCGCGTACACGCTCCAGAATGGAGTATTCGTGCTCAGTAAGTTGCCCATTAAAATCTGGAAGCTCGCCATAGAGAAGACCGCGAAGGCTATCGATGCCCCGGGTGGTGGAATCCCAGCGGCGCAGACCGCGGATAAGGCGGCGCAGGGTGACGGGATCGGCGCCACCCACGGGGCCGGTGAGTAATTCTTCCAACTCCGAGTTTGATAGGTCTTTCTCCAAGGCACGCAGGGCGAGCAGCACGGCGGAAACCAAACGCTGTTCGGCTAAGACGACGTCGGTAGGGCTAATGTGCACGGGCACGCCGGCGGCCAAAAGAGTGCGGCGCATCTGCCCGATATCACCGGTTGAACGAACGATGACGGCGATATCGCGCCAGGCCACGCCGTCTTCTAAGTGGCGGCGGCGCACAGTATTGGCTACGACGTCACGCAGCCTGCCCTCCGAATCCACGATGGAGATGCACGCCGGTGTGGGTGTGCGGTGAGGCTCGGTGAGCTCGATGTCGTGGTCAGCTGGGAAGTCCCGCAGGAAACGCGAGCTAGCACCGCGGAAGGCATAGACGGACTGATCGGCATCGCCGCCCACCACCACGAGATCCGCCTGCGGGGCCATTTCGCGAATGAGCTTGCCCGCAGTGGGATCAAGCAATTGCGCATCATCGACGATAATGGTGCGGAAGGGGTGCTCGCGCAGGAGCTGGGGGCGCTGAAGAACTGCGGTCACCAATTCCGCAGCGGAATAGGAATGAGCGCGGGAAAGAAGCTGCACGTGTTCGTACTCGCGCAGGAATTCACCCGCCGCGGACCACATGGGGCGGCCGTGCTCGGCGCCGAGGCGCTCTAGGTCGCCCGGGCCCAGGCCGCGTTCAATGGAGCGCAAAAGGAAATCGCGCAGCTGCCGGGCGAAGCCCACATATTCCAGCGCGGGGCGCATTTCCGCGGGCCACGAGCCATGTCCGTCTTCTGCTTGGCCAGTGAGCAGCTCGCGGATGACGGCGTCTTGCTCCGCACCGGTGATAAGTCGCAGCTCCTCCTCGGCCGCTGTGCGCAGCAACGCGAATGCGAGGGAGTGTACGGAACGCACCATGGAGGTCTGTGCGGCGTAATCCTCGAGCCGCTCAGAGAGCTCGCGGCGCAGCCGGGCGCCGGACTCCTTTGAGGGAGCGATAACGAGGATGCCAGAGGGATCCGCGCCGGTCTCCCGGGCTTTATCCAAGGCATGAATGACGGTATCGATAAGGAAGCTGGACACACCGGTGCCGGCGGCACCGGTTACCTTCCAGCTACCGGATTCGGGCAGGTCAACAGGCCAACTGCGGGTCGTGGCGGACTGGGTACGGGGAACGAGGCGCACCTGCGGGGACGGTGGAAGGACCACTCCCGCACGCGCGGTGGAATGGGGGTCGTAACTCACCGCTCCAGTATGGCAGATGCCCGCGACACCAGATGCTGCTCCACCCGCTCAATGTGCGAACGCGTGTTTGAACGCGAGGCGGGGTGCAGGTCATTGATGTGTCGGCGATACGACACCGCGCGCAACAGCAATTCCTGCATACCGAGTACGTGACTGAAGCGCTGGCAAATCCCATCATCAACAGCCTGGGCAATGAGCCCGTCCACAATAACCAAAGCGGCGGTCCAGCCGGCTGGGCGTGGGGATTCGCTCGGCACAATCTCCACGATGCCCGGCGGGTTGGAGCCATGGTAAACCGTGGTGGTGAGAAGAGCGGTGTGGGCGGGGATAAGGGGGACGTCGGCAAGCAGTGCTGGGCGATAAGCCTCGCCCGTTTCCTCCCAGGCGGCGCGCTCTGCGCGAGCGAAGGCATCGCTGCGCTGCCCGTTGGGAAGGGGTACCTCGGCTATAGCCGCATCCAAGCGCAACGCCATCTGTGCGGTTTCATCAATTCGCCCGCGTACTTGGCCCGGAATAAACTGGGTAGCCTTCCACCCAGCGGCCGTGTGCCGGCCATCGCTCGACAGCACCGGCCGGGAAACGCGGGCCCCCTGCACGCTGAGGCGCTCGCGCACCTTGGCGGACCAGGCGGCAAACGGACCGGCCTGGGAATAGACCACGTCGCCCACCTTGATGCCGTTATCCCACACCGGACCCAATTGATCGCCCTGCGCGCGGCGGGTACCAGTGGCACCGGTTTCCGCGTGGAAGGCGCTTAAAACATGCTCTGGGGGAAGCGGCATCCTTAACTCCTATTCGGGTTGGTGGGGATCCTTATTATCCGGATTCGGATAAGGCCACGGGTTAGGTGAGCAGGTCACGTCCTCATCAGGATAGACCTCGCTGGGCTTGCGATCGTGCAATTTTTTGTTGTTAAGGTCCAAGGTCTGCTGCATCATGATCGGCGCTAGCTTGCCTTGGCCGCCACACGGCTGGTGGGCCGCATAGCCAATGGCATGGCCCAGCTCGTGGTTAATGACGTACTGGCGATAATTGCCCACATCGCCTTCAAAAGGCGTGGCGCCGCGCACCCAACGGGCCTCGTTGATAATGGTGGTGGACTCTCCAGTAATGGTGGTGTGGCAGGAGGTTTCCGTTTCAATCTTCTCGCCGCAGCGCTCTGCGGCGGTGCCGAGCGAGGTCAGCTGGATGCGGGTATCCGGTTCCGCATCGGCGGCCACGTGCTCGAACTCGAAGTCCTTCTGTGCGGTCCAGCCGCGCGGGTCAGACAAGGTGGCCTCCACCATGGCGGCAAATGACTCATCGCCGCCATACGGTGCGGTGTTAAGACCATCTTCTACCTCGATGGAATAGCGCACCTTTTGCTCGCCGCCCTTACCCGTGACGGCGCCAGGCTCACCTACCTCGTGGAAGGTGCCCTTGCCCTGCTTGGTATAGGAGCCACCGGGCGGCATCTCGCTGATTTCCCGCTTGACCGCTGCGGCACCGGCAGGATCAGGGCCTACCTTCTCCGTACTCGTTGGGGCAGCTTCGCTAGTGGCTTCCGCCTTTTCTTCAGAGGAAGAGGCGGTGGCGATATCGACGATGAACCAAATGGTCAACGCGATCATGAGGGGGATAGCCACCACGCGCCACCAGCCATATTGACGCGCAAACCGGACCACCGCATTGGGGTGGTCCGGCGCATGGCCCTGGCTCCGGTGAGCGTGGCGATTCTCCCTTTTTTCCATGGGGCCTTAGGTTACCCGTTTGTATTTAAAAAAGCTGAATCAGCAGCCCTATGCGCTCGCCTAGGCGCCGGCGAATCCCACGGCGTGCTTCTTTGCAATGCCGACCTCGACGTAGACCACGCGGTCAGTGCGCACGAGGTACTTGCGGCCCTTGTCATCTTCCAATTCCAGGGTGGAGTTATCCGCCAGGGCACTGTTGATCTTCTGCGTCAGCTCGGCTTGGTCACCTGCAGCGCTAATGACCAGCTCGCGAGCGGTATCCGCGAAGCCAAACTTGATATCCATGAAGATTCCTCCTCTAACTAGAGTTTTATTGTCAATGGCCCCACTATAACCATCCCGGCTACTATCAAGGTGTGTCTGACATAAAATCCCAGCCACCGAGCTTCGCGGAACTCGGCGTTGCGGCCGAAATCTGCGATGGTCTCGCCACTCGTGGCATCACGCGTACTTTTGCAATCCAGGAATTAACCCTGCCCATCGCGCTATCTGGCCAGGACTTGATTGGCCAAGCGCGCACTGGCATGGGCAAGACCTATGGCTTTGGCGTGCCGCTTTTGGACCGCGTCTTTGATGACGCCGATATCGACGAGCTCGATGGCACCCCGCGCGCCCTCGTGGTGGTCCCTACCCGCGAGCTTGCCCAGCAGGTCACCGAGGACTTACAGGTGGCTGCCGCCCACCTGCCCGTGCGCTTAGCCTCCATTTACGGCGGCCGTCCCTACGAGGAACAGATCAAAAAGCTCAACAAGGGCGTAGATGTCATCATTGGCACGCCTGGCCGATTGATCGATCTCCACGAACGCGGCGAACTGCAGCTAGATCGCGTGGCTATCTTGGTGCTCGATGAGGCCGACGAGATGCTGGATCTGGGCTTTTTGCCCTCGGTGGAGGCTATCCTCAAGGCACTCGATGGCAATGCCCACCAAACCATGCTCTTTTCCGCCACGATGCCGGGCGCGATTTTGACGCTTGCCCGCCGTTTTATGGAAAAACCCATCCATATCCGTGCCGAATCCGGCGAGCAAGAATTCACCCATTCCTCCACTCGCAAGGTCACCTTCCAGGCCCACCGCATGGATAAGGTTGCCGTTGTCGCCCACGCCCTGCAGGCCGCCGACCGCGGACGCACCATCATCTTCGCTCGCACCAAACGCGCGGCCGCCCAGCTGGCCGATGACCTAGCCCGGCGCGGCTTCCATGTGGGCGCGGTCCACGGCGATCTGGGGCAAAAGTCGCGCGAGAAGTCGCTCCATGCTTTTCGCACCGGCCAGGTGGATATCTTGGTCGCCACTGATATTGCCGCCCGCGGCATCGACGTTGATGATGTCACCCACGTCATCAACTATCAGGTTCCGGATGATCCGATGACCTTTGTCCATCGCATCGGCCGCACGGGTCGCGCCGGCCATACCGGCACCGCTATCACCATGGTGGGCTATGATGAGCTGGCCAAATGGCAGGTTATTAATGATGAGCTGGATTTGGGTGAGCCGAATCCGCCGCAGTGGTTCTCCACGTCCCCGGAGCTGGCCCAGGCGCTAGACATCCCCGCGGAGGTAGAGGAAACTGTCGGCCCTGAGACCAAGGTCGTGGGCCAGGTGCCTGTCCGCGAAAAATCCCCCACCCGTACCACCGCGCGCCGCGGCAGCTCCCGGCGCCGGCGAGGAGGCCGCCGATGACTAAAGCTCCCATTTTGCGCTCAACGCCCGCCGATTGGAAGGCTACCGGCATTATTGCCGTGGTCTGCGCCATCGCGGTCGGTGGGGCGGCTATCACCGCCAATATTAATCAGGCGCATCTGAGCCAAGCGGCCGTTCCTGGGGATAAGGATGCACCCGCGCTTGCCGACGTCCCCGATGCCCTCCACGAGTCCTTCAGCCTCCCCAATGAACCAGTACCCGGCCAATACCGGGCAGTCTCGGCACACGGACTGACCATCACGCACGCCGATCACACGCTCACCGCCACCAACCCGGATGGCTCCGAGGCGTGGACTTATGAGCGCACGGACGCGGATCTCTGCTCGCTGTCTACTGCGTGGGGCAAGATCGTGGCGTCGTATAAAACCGGCGTGGGCTGCGGGGATACCGTGGCAATTGAAGCTGCGACTGGCGAGTATGACAGCACCCGCAGCGCCGTCAACTCGGAAGAGGTAGTACCCGTTTCCTCTAATGACCGGGTAGGAACGGTCTCTACCGACCGCATTGATCTGTGGCGCTCCGATTTGGTGCGCACCGTGGAATACGGTGACGTGGAGGCAAAACAGGAGCCGGACAAGCAACCGCATGAGGACTGCACCATTAGCTCCGCGCTTACCCGTACCGAGAATTTGGCACTGACCGAGTCCTGCCCCGATAAGCCGGGCACCACCTGGCTGCGCTTCCAAGACACCACCCCTGATGATTCCCGTGAGCCCGATATCGCTGCCGATGTGGACATAGCTACCGACGGCGCCCGCCTTATCGCCGTGGGACAAAAGGCCGCCGCCGTCTACCGCCCAGGACCGAATCCCACGATTGAGTCCTATGACAATAAGGGCGAAAAGCTGGACTCTACTTCGGCAGAGCCTTCTCCAGACATTGACGCAGGCGCCTCCCCGTTCGCCCCGGCAACCGCGGACCTGCCGCACCATATGACCTGGTTTGATGGCTCCCGCCTCTACCTTTTTAAACCGAGCGACCTCGCAGTGGATCACGTGGTGGACGATGCCATCGGCACCCCCATCGCCGTCGCCAAGCACATGTTGGTACCTACCCAAGCAGGCATTGCTGTCATGGATTGGTCCACCGGCAAAACCCTGCGAACCATCCCGGTTGATCGCGGCAGCTACCACGGCCCCGTCTACCTCACCTTGGCGGGAGACACCATCGTGGAAACCCGCGGCGATCAGGTCGTGGGCCTAAGCGCCGATTAACACCCTCCACTACAGAAAGGGCCGCGCCTTCCGGATTTACCCGGGGCGCGGCCCTTGTGCGTGGCAACGAATTTAGAAGTTTGCTGCCGCCCACTCGGTGGAAGCGCGGACGAACATCAGTAGGAAAATGACTACTGCGGCGCTCGCCAAGGTCACCGCACCAAGAAGCGGCGATCCGCCGCTAAACATCTGGAAGGAGCTCGCCGCCAAAATCAGCTCCACCAAAATAATGGCTCCCCTACCCCAGCGCTTTCCCCTGACCATGGCCCAAGCACCGACAATGACAAAGCCAAAGACAATAAAGATAAATAGCGCGGTGCCCAGCCCCACAAAGCTCCCGGAGCCAGAGTCCGAGACCATGGAACCATTTTCTGCGCCGGTCACCTCACGCACAATCAGAAAGATACCGAAGCAGATGACGGCGATGGACTGAACCACGGCGAGCGCTGCGGCCACGAGGACCGGCTGTGGCGCGCCCTGCTGGGCCTTCTCCTCACGCGCCGGCTGCGCGGAGGAAACACTTTGCTTTTTGTTTACCTGCTTTTTCTTCTGCTTAGACACAAACCCACAGTCTACTCACCGGTCAACGACATTTCTTTGTGCGCCACTCAGGTTTCGTGGGGGCAGGAGTTAGCCGGGCAGATTTGACGCTTCTTCAGTCACCACACTCAAGGATTTTTGGACAATACTCCAGTTCAGCGAGTTTCTCACAGGGTTCTTTCAACTCATACGCCACGCTAAATGACCCCCACACTAGTTTCATTCACGTGAGGTTGACCACAATTTTGCCTCTACCCCTAGCGGAGTCTGAGTAAACATGTCATGATTCTGGGGTAGCAAAAAGAAAGAGGACGTAAACCTCTTCTTAACTTGAAGGAAACTTCAAGTAACCACAATGTGAACCATTGGCGGCGGCGACGCTGGCCCGACCTCGAGACCGGGCCCCACTGCACGCAGACCAGTTCACACAACCACCCACCCTGGCATTGGTTGCTTTTCATTTTCATGAAAAGCGCTTGTGCTTACTGCTGTCGAATTTTTGTTAGGAGATATCAATCATGGATTGGCGCCACGAAGCTGTTTGCCGCGACGAAGACCCCGAGCTGTTCTTCCCAGTAGGCAATTCTGGTCCTGCACTTACCCAAATCGCTAAGGCCAAGCTGGTCTGCAACCGCTGCCCTGTTGCCTCTTCCTGCCTGAAGTGGGCGCTGGAATCCGGCCTGGACGCCGGCGTCTGGGGCGGCCTGTCTGAAGAGGAGCGTCGCGCCCTCAAGCGTCGCCGCAACCGCGGCCGTGGCCGCGCTCGCGTTTCCGCTTAATAAACGGCCCCCAATTTTCGTTTCGGCGCCCTTAGCCGCTACAGTTGAATAAAGTTCAACGAAGGAGTGCGCAATGAGCAAGCGTGGTCGCAAGCGCAAGGATCGCCGCAAGAAGTCCGCTAATCACGGCAAGCGTCCTGGCGCATAACGCACAGCATTACTCAAAGCCCGGTTCCCTCGGTCACTTCGACCGTAGAACCGGGCTTTTGCTATGTCAGACGCACATCGATGTCGTCTCCTAGCTGCCCACTTGACCACTCCGTGCCTTAAGTCCAATGTGATCGGGCCGAATTGAACACATTGGGGTCTCAATTCGGCCCTTCCGCCCTCAATTCGGCCCGATCAGTATGGACTCAAACAAAAAGTTGAAAGATCATGAGACCAGACCCCACCACAGCGGGTGAGCAACAGTGCCTACCACGCCGTGTCGATGCGAGTGATTTCTACGGAAATGCGGCGGCGCAGCGCCTGCGGCGCCTTAGCCTGGCCGTTACAGCAGTTGCGCACTAGGGAGCGGATAATCTCCTCGCTCTCGAGGCGCTGCTGGCAGAAATCGCACTGGGCGATGTGCTCGCGGATAGCGAGTGCGCGGGCATAGGTAGTCGATTCATCGAGAAGCTCGCACAGGAGGGCCTGTACCTCTGGGGAGCTACACGCACCACAGTTGTGTTCCGTTGCGCGGTCCATTACTTCTCCTCCATGTCTGGGTGTTCTAATCCAATGCCTTGTTCTCGTGCCACGTCTTTCAACGCTTTCCGGAGCAATTTTCTTCCCCGGTGCAACCGGGACATCACCGTGCCCAGTGGAGTATCCATAATTTCTGCAATTTCTTTATACGCCAGGCCCTCTACATCCGCGTAGTACACCACCATCCGGTAGTCATCGGGCAGGTCATTCATGGCCTCTGAAATGGTGGCATTTGGCATGTCCTTAAGCGCAGCTACCTCGGCGGATTCTAGGCCAGTGGAATCGTGCCCAGCAGTGGTATAGAGCTGAAAATCGCTCAGGTCATCGGCCGAGGACTCAGTGGGCCGGCGCTTCGCCTTGCGGTAGGAGTTGATGTAGTTATTGGTCATGATGCGATACAGCCAAGCCTTAAGGTTTGTACCTTGCTTGAAGGAATGAAAGGACTTATAGGCCTTGAGGTAGGTCTCCTGCACGAGGTCCTCAGCATCTTGCGGGTTGCGCGTCATGCGCAGGGCACCGCCGTAGAGCTGATCTAGCAGGGGCAGCGCTTCCGCTTCGAAGCGGCGCTGCAGCTCCTTTTCGCTGATTGTTTCTTTAGCCACAATTTCTATCCTAACGCGTAGCGCTAGAATCCCAGGCAT
This sequence comes from Corynebacterium sp. S5S1, assembly GCF_001913985.1. Taxonomy (NCBI): domain Bacteria; kingdom Bacillati; phylum Actinomycetota; class Actinomycetes; order Mycobacteriales; family Corynebacteriaceae; genus Corynebacterium; species Corynebacterium sp. S5S1. The sequence goes on along the minus strand of NZ_MKXT01000019.1, from coordinate 36,358 downwards.
GTCCAAAAAGTCCCCGCATGCAGCCACCCCAGCGCTCAAAGTCGTGGAAAACGCCGGCGTAGGCCACCATGTGTACACCTTTGAGGCGGGCAAGGATCACTTCGGCGATCACGCCGCGGCGGCCCTCGAGGTAGAGCCGGAACGCGTGCTCAAAACCTTGGTCATCGATTTAACGGCAGGCAAGGGGCCCAAGCGGAAGTTGGCGGTGTGCGTAATCCCTACCACCCACCACCTGAGCCTTAAGAAGGCCGCGGCCGCCCACGGCGTTTCTAAGGCCGCCATGGCGGATCCGCATGACGCGTCCAAGTCATCCGGATATATTCCCGGCGGCATTTCCCCACTGGGACAGAAGAACCCGCTGCCCACGGTCATTGAGGAAACCGCCGTGCTTTTCGATACCGTCTTTATTTCCGGCGGGCGCCGCGGGCTAGATATCGAGCTCAATGCGGAGGACCTCGCAGAGCTGTGCTCTGCTAGCTTTGCCGATCTACTCGCCGAGTAGCTCCGGATAATCGTTGGATACGCTGCCCACAGCCTTGTCGGCGGGGTTGGTGTGGAAGCCACGCAGGGGCGTCGGCAAGAGCAGCTCAGCGGCTTCTTCGGGGCTACCCTCCAGCCAGGTACGCATTTCTTCGGCCGCCAAGAAGCGTGGCAGGCGGTGGTGCAGCCACTCCATTTCTTCCGTAGCTGCAGTGGTGACAATCGTGGCAGACAGGCGGTCTAGGCCGGTGTCCCACAGGCCTGCCGCCCACAACAGGCCTTCTTCCGCGCGGACGAAATAGGGTTGCTTGCCGCCTTCTTCTTGGTGCCATTCGTAGTAGCCGTTCATGGGGATAAGGCAGCGCTGCCCTTTAAAGGCATGCCGGAAGGAGGGTTTGGTGGCCACCGTTTCCGCCCGGGCGTTAAACAGCGGCGGGCCGTCCAGGTCCTTCTTCCAGTTCGGCAGCAGTGCCCACCGCGCAGGGTCGACTTGGGCGAGACTTTCGCGCACGCGCACCATCGCCACCGGCTGGGTGGGCGCAATATTGCAGCGCGGGCCTGGGGTGCCTTGTGGGGCATGGATCTCAGTAATTCCGGGCAGCGCTCCCACCTCATCAAGAAGGGACTCGGTAAAAAGAACGAATCTTCCGCACATGCCCTCTATTATGGACGATATGTCTCAACCATGGTCCGCCCCGCAAGCGGCAGGCCCCATTACGTGGGCCCAGCACGTGCCGGGCTCGAAGTCTATTACCAACCGCGCTTTCATTCTGGCGGCGTTGGCCGATGGCCCTTCTACCCTGCGCGCGCCGCTCGTCTCGCGCGATTCGCAGCTGATGGAAAAGGCCCTGGAATCTATGGGCGTGCGCTTCGAGCACGACGGCGAGGATATCCACGTCACCCCAGGCCCGCTTAAGGGTGCCACGGTGGACTGCGGCCTGGCCGGCACGGTCATGCGCTTTATCCCGCCGGTTGCGGCCTTGGCTGAGGGCTCCGTGCTTGTCGACGGCGACGAGCAGGCCTACGCCCGCCCCATGTCCACCACCCTGGATGCACTGCGCCAGCTCGGCGTCGAGGTGGACGGCGATAGCCTGCCTTTTAGCGTGTGCTCGCACGGAGCGCCGGAAGGCGGCGAGGTTACCATTGATGCCTCTGGGTCATCGCAGTTCGTCTCCGGACTTTTGCTGGCCGGTGCGCGCTTTGCACAGGGCATTACCGTCACCCACAAAGGCGCTCCCCTGCCCTCCATGCCGCACGTAGAAATGACCGTGGGCATGCTGCGACAAGCGGGCGTGTGCGTAGACTCCGGCGAGAATACGTGGACCGTGCACCCCGGTCCGATCGCAGGCCGAGAGTGGACCATCGAGCCGGATCTCTCCAATGCCACGCCCTTCCTTGCCGCCGCTGCCGTCACCGGCGGCCGCGTGACCATTAAGCGCTGGCCTGCCAATACCACCCAGCCGGGCGACGCCATTCGGCATATTTTGGTGGATATGGGTGTCATGGTCACCCAAGAGCCGGGCTTTGTCACTGCCAAGGGCGCCAAAGACGGCGCGCTGCAGGGCATCGAGCGCAACATGGGCGATATTGGCGAGCTCACCCCCACCGTCGCGGCATTGTGCGCCCTAGCAGACACCCCCTCTACACTTACCGGCATAGCACACCTACGCGGCCACGAGACCGACCGCTTAAAGGCGCTGGCAGATAATATCAACGCCCTCGGTGGCAAGGTCACCGAGCTTGCCGACGGCCTGCACATCGACCCCGCCCCTCTCCACGGCGGGGAGTGGCCGTGCTACGCGGATCACCGCATGGCCACCGCGGGCGCGATTATCGGCCTGCGGGTACCGGGCGTAGAGGTAGAAGACATTGCCACCACCGCGAAGACCCTGCCCGGCTTCGACCGCATGTGGGAGACGATGGTGGACCCCGAGCAACAGGAGAGCAATGGCTAGGCGTTTCGGTTCTTTCGATGAATCCGACGTGCGCGTGCGCCCCGGCAAGGGCTCGCGGCCGCGCACTAAGGACCGCCCCAAGCACAAAAATGCCAAGTTCGGCATGGTCATAACCAAAGACCGTGGGCGCTGGGGCGTCGCGCTGGATGATGGGCCCCGGGTTACCGCCATGCGCGCCCGTGAGCTGGGCCGCACTGCCATCGAGGTGGGCGACCGCGTGGGCGTGGTGGGCGATACCTCCGGCAAGAAGGACACCCTAGCGCGCATTGTGAAGCTGGAAGAGCGCACCTCGGTCCTCCGGCGCACGGCCGATGATACCGACCCTTATGAGCGCATCGTGGTGGCGAATGCGGACCAGATGCTCATCGTCACCGCCGTGGCCGATCCGCCGCCGCGCTCTGGGTTTGTCGAGCGCGCCCTCATCGCTGCGTTTGTGGGCAATATCCACCCCATCCTGTGCCTGACCAAAACCGATCTCACGGATCCTGCCCCCTTTGCGGCCGAGTTCGCCGATCTTAATGTCACGGTGGTGGAAGCCGGCGTCGAAGACGGACTTGAGGCGGTGCGCGACCACATCGACGGCCACGTCACCGCGCTCATCGGACATTCCGGCGTGGGTAAATCCACCCTGGTCAACCGACTGGTACCGGATGCGGATAGGGAGACAGGGGAAGTATCGGGCGTCGGCAAAGGCAGGCACACCTCCACCCAATCGGTGGCGCTCCCCCTCCCCGCCGAGGATGCATTCACCGGCGGCTGGATTATCGATACCCCAGGCATTCGTTCCTTTGGCCTCGCACACGTGGATGCCGATGACGTGCTTGGCGTCTTTGAAGACCTTGCCGCAACCATCGAGGACTGCCCCCGCGGTTGTACGCATATGGGCCCGCCTGCGGATCCAGAATGCGGCCTCGATGACCCTGCACTTATCCCCCCTGATACCGCCAGTGCGCGGCGGCGCGACGCGGTGCGCGGCCTACTCGAGGCCCTGCGCACCAACGTGGACTGGGAAAATTAGAGGTGGAAGCCGGTATCGGCAATAAAGCCGAGCAGGACATCAATGATGCCAAAGACCACATCGAGGATCTGGCCCCAGGTGCCCTGGGACGAGGTCTCTAGCAGTGCTAGCCACGGAGTGGTGGGCACGGCGTCGGCAGCCGCATCCGCAGCTGGGGTGGTATCTGCCAGGGCTGCCGGCGCGGCACTGAGGGCTGCGCCGGCGGTAACGGTGGCCGCAGCGATGTTCTTGAACCGCTGAGTCATATCGTCTCCTTGAGTATTTAGAGCAGTTCTACCAGGAACGGCAGCTCGGTGGGGTGATAAAAGGCCATGAATTTATCCAGTGCATCGCCTACAGCCAGCTCCGCATCCTCATCGCCAAGGTCTGCGGTATCGATAGCCTCGATGGCCTTCGCTGTGGTGTCCTCGGACTCTGCAATATCCACGTGGATGGCCGCTAGGTCATCCTTGCTGAACTGCGCGGGCTTGAGCTCTACCACCGGCTCGCCCATATCCGGGCGCGGGGTGAGGACAGAATCATCCAAGTCTACTGAGATAACCACGCGGCGGTGCGGGAACTTCTCTTCATCGCCAATGGCCAAAAGGCGCATGGAGGCCATAGAGGCCTCGAGGAATGCTGAGTAGGCGATTTCTTCTTCATCGCCCTCGGTATAGAACTCCTGCAGCGCAGGGGTCACCATAAAGCCCCAGCCGGAGCGTGCGGACAGGGAGCCGGTTTCTTCCAGTTCCGCCAGCATGGCGTAGGTCGCGGGGATATAAACGCGGGCTTTAGCCACTAAAATTCACCTTCAATATCGAAGACTGCCTGGATTTCTACAGAGACGCGATCAAAGCTGGTGTACAAAAAGCCCACCATGCCGGATTCCACAGCGGCGCGCACGTTGAGGATGGAATCATCGATCATGACGCAGTCATTGAGCGGCAGCTCTAGGGCATCTGCGGCCGCCTGGAAAGCAGCGGTCTCAGGCTTTTCCGCCCCCACCTCGCCGGAGAGAACGACTGCGTCGACGTTGCCGCGGTACTCCCACTCGCGGATGTGCTCCGCGCCTGGTCCGCCTGGGTCATTGGACAGGATGGCGGTTGCTGCGCCATTTGCCTTGGCGGCGGCCAGCAGCGCCTTCCAGCGGCGGTTGTCTTCTTCGGTGCCATCAAGGACGCCGACATAGTCAACAATTAGACCACGCATGTACTTAAATCCTTTGGTTACGATTCTCTTTAACTCCCCGAGAGTATAGCGAACCGCGCGCGCATTCGCGCCTACCCCTTTCAGGAAACCCTCAGAAATGGCGGGCTTGGGGCGGGCATGAGACAATTATCACGCGTCCGCCTCCTGCCCTTATGCAGGAGCATTACTTCCCCACCATGTACCAGCCCATTCCTGGCTACTCGCACCTCAAACTCTTCATTGCGCCCCACCGCGTGCGCTATGGCCGCTTGCCGACGTCCGCGGAAGTCGCCGCCCAACACCGCATCCAAGGCTGGGTAGTCTTCGCGCTCGAGGTAGCCGCCGGCTATCGCCCGCTAGCCCACCTCAATTCCGCGCGCTATTCGGATGCCATCCGTCTACACATTGGCTCGTGGGTCCGCCGGCGCACAAGCCCCTACGCCACGGACAAACTGCAATTGACCAGCCTGCACGCGCGGCCCAATGGCGAGTACTTTGGCTCCGCCTACATAGGCCAACAGCAGCATGCATTTACTGGCTCGGCGAGCCCCACCGGTTTAACGTCATTCCGCTTGCTTTAGCCCTGCGGGCAGGGCTTGGCGCCTAGGAAAAGAACTGGCCCAGGTGAGAAAGAATCTCGGACCAGTTGAGTGCGGACCATCCGAATCCGGCGGCGCTGGCCAGCGCCGCTAAACCGGTGGCCAGAAGGCCGCCTTCAAAGGCGGATAGACCGGAAGGCTCGTTCGCCGTCGCATTCGTGCGCACGGTTCCCACAACATGGTGCGACGCGGCGGCCTGCTCCAAGGGCGCATTGACCTGCTTGGTAATGGTGACAATATCGCGCAACGCCGACGCATAAGCCGGAAACTCATCTGGGAAGGCGGAGCCTGTATCCCCGATGGTCAGCAGCTGGGTACGCGGAGAGGTCGCCGCGTGGCCGGCGGGAATCTGCGGCACATCCTTGGTGAATTCACCCAGCTCGGCGCGAATTACCGCCTGGGCATAGTTGGCGCCCAGCATGTCGAGGTAATCCAGTACGGCCGCTTCGGTGTACTGCTTGCCGTCTAGGGATTGCGGCCGTCCCTCTGGCTCCCACGGGAAGTCCAGCGGCGTGGAATAAATATTGCCATCGGTGCGAGCTGTATTGAGCCGGGCTTTGCCAAAGTAGTACTCGAAGGCGGCGTCCGCCTTATCCTGAGACAAAATTCCATCGGCCACCAATGCTTCCTTGCGCTGGGTAGCAATGGCCAGGATGGCCGCGGCTGCGTTATTCTGCTCAATTTTTTCGCCCGAATCCAAAATGATGCGCAACGAGGTGGCAGACTCACGCTGCATCTCATAGGCCACGGCCGGCGTGGCGCCACCGAGCAAGGTGGCAGACAGGAGCGTCGTAATACCGAGACGCAAAGAGCGGCGGCGCATCGTCAGTGGAGCTCCTCACAGGAAATAAGCAGAATGGACAGGTTTCTTATATTCTACTCATTTTTTCCTGAAAAGAAACCCGCCCCGCGCCCACTATCACGAGCGGGGGCGGGGCGGGGTTGGAGGAAGGACGCCGAGGCCTAGGCCTCTACGGTGCCCTCACCGTTGCTGGAAGCGGTAGCAGCGGATTCGCCGGCCTGCTCCTCTTCCTGCTGCTTGAACTGCTTGCGCAGCATAAACAGCTGGCGGACGGTCTCTTCCTTCACGCCATCGTTCATGGCGTTGAACATCTCGCCGCCCTCCTTCTGGTACTCCACCAGCGGATCGCGCTGCGCCATCGCGCGCAGGCCGATGCCCTCCTTGAGGTAGTCCATCTCATAGAGGTGCTCGCGCCACTTCTGGTCAATAATCGGCAGGATGACCATGCGCTCAGTATTGCGCATCTGCTGCTCGCCGCCAATAGCGGTCACAGACTCTTCGAGCTTGTCGTACTCATTATTGGCGTCCTGGACCAAGGCGTCGCGAAGCTGCTCAGCAGAAAGCTCACCCGGGGAACCATATTCAGAGCCTTCCACCAGCTCCTCATGGGAAATGGTGGGGCCGTAGAGGGAATCCAGCGCATTCCACAGCGCGTCCAAATCCCAGTCCTCCACATAGCCGGTGGCGGTAGCGCCAGCGACATACGCGGACACGGTGTCATCGATCATGCCGCGAATATTGTCCTGAATATCGCCGGCATCAAGGATGTCGTGTCGGGTAGCGTAGACCACCTTGCGCTGCTCGTTGAGCACCTCGTCGTACTTAAGGACGTTCTTACGCATCTCAAAGTTCTGGTTCTCCACCTGGGCCTGGGCGCCCTTGATGGAGTTGGAGACCATCTTGGCCTCGATGGGGACATCGTCCGGAACATTGAGGCGGTTCATCATATTCTCCATGGACTGGCCCACGAAACGCACCATCAACTCATCGCGCATGGACAGGTAGAAGCGGGTCTCGCCTGGGTCACCCTGGCGGCCGGTACGACCACGCAGCTGGTTGTCAATGCGGCGGGACTCGTGACGCTCGGTACCCAGTACGTAGAGGCCACCGGCCTCGCGCACCTGGTCACCCAGCTTCTTGGAGCGCTCCCTCTCGGAATCGATTTCTGCTTCCCAGGCCTCCTGGTACTTCTCTTCATCCTCGAATGGATCGAGGCCGCGCTCGCGCAGCTTCTCATCGAGGATGACCTCAGGGTTGCCACCGAGCACAATATCGGTACCACGGCCGGCCATATTGGTAGCCACGGTGACGGTGCCGGGGCGGCCCGCACGGGCGATGATCTGACCCTCTTCTTCGTGGTGCTTAGCGTTGAGCACATTGTGCTTGATGCCGCGCTTAGACAGCAGCTGGGACAGGTACTCGGAGCGCTCCACGGAGGTGGTACCGACCAGAACCGGCTGGCCGGACTCGACGTGCTCGGCAATATCGTCCACCACTGCGGCGAACTTAGCTTCCTGCGTCTTGTAGATGCGGTCAGAGTGATCGGCACGCTGATTCGGCTTATTGGTAGGAATAGGCACCACATCCAGGCCATAGATGGAGTGCAGCTCGGCAGCCTCGGTTTCTGCCGTACCGGTCATGCCGGAGATCTTCTCGTACAGGCGGAAGTAGTTCTGCAGGGTAACGGTAGCCAGGGTCTGGTTCTCGTTTTTGATCTCCACCTGCTCCTTGGCCTCAATGGCCTGGTGCATGCCCTCGTTGTAGCGGCGTCCGGCCAGCACGCGGCCGGTGAAGCCGTCCACGATCATGACTTCGCCATTGCGAACGATGTAGTCCTTGTCGCGGGTGAAAAGCTCCTTGGCCTTCAGGGCGTTGTTCAGGTAGGACACCAGCTGGGAGTGCTCGGGGGCGTAGAGGTTATCGATGCCGAGCTGATCCTCGACGTATTCCACGCCCTCCTCCAGCACGCCGATGGTGCGCTTCTTGTGGTCCACCTCGTAGTGGATGCCTTCGCGCATGCGCGGTGCTAGCTGGGCAAAGACGCTGTAGAACTGAGAGGAACCGTCAACCGGGCCGGAGATGATGAGTGGGGTACGGGCTTCATCGATAAGGATCGAGTCAACCTCGTCCACGATGCAGAAGTTGTGGCCGCGCTGGACCACATCATTAAGGGAGCGGACCATGTTATCGCGCAGGTAGTCAAAGCCCAGCTCATTATTGGTGCCGTAGGTAATGTCGCAATCGTAGGCAGCCTTACGCTCTGGCGGGCGCATCTCGGACAGGATGACGCCCACGGACAGGCCAAGCCAGCGGTGGACACGGCCCATCATCTCGGCGTCGCGCTTTGCCAAGTAATCGTTAACGGTCACGATGTGGACGCCCTTGCCATCAAGGGCGTTGAGGTAGGCCGGTAGCAGCGAGGTCAGGGTCTTGCCCTCGCCGGTGCGCATCTCGGCGACGTTGCCGAAGTGCAGGGCCGCACCGCCCATGATCTGCACGCGGTAGTGCTTCTGATCGAGGACGCGCCAGGCAGCCTCACGGACGGTGGCAAAAGCCTCGAGCAAGATATCGTTCATCTCCTCGCCGTCTCGCAGGCGAGTCTTAAACTCGTCGGTCTTTGCCTTAAGCTCGTCGTCCGAAAGCTCCGCGTACTTATCCTCAAGGGCAATTACATCGTCTGCCATTTTGCCCAGGCGCTTGACCGTACGGCCCTCGCCCGCGCGCAGCAGCTTGGAAAGTCCAAACACGGTTAGTTAGTCCTTCTAGTCGCGACAATAAAGTTAACTCGTCGCTATTGTACTCACTCGCTTTCACAAAGCATCTCCCGCCTAGCACATAGGGCAGGCGCACAGCCTCCGTTCAGCCTGTATATCCCCCGGAACCTGCTTGCCGGCGGCCCTCCCCTAACCACAAATTCGACCCTGCTGCATAGACGCAGCAGGGTCAATAACTAAGAGAAGTAGAAGCTTCTTTAAGCTTCAGCATCTTCCGATAGGGAGATAATGCCGTAGTCGTAGGCGTGGCGGCGATAGACCACGGACGGCTTATTGTTCTCCTCATTAATAAAGAGGAAGAAGTCGTGGCCCACCAGCTCCATCTCGCTCAAGGCATCATCCACGCTCATCGGGGTAGCCGGGTGCTCCTTGGTACGCACGATCTGGCCTGGGCGAACGTCCTCCACTGTCTCAGCATAGGGGTCGACGTAACGCTCTTCCTTGGCGCGCTCAGCCTCGGCTTGGGCCACCATCTCAGCGGCAATCTCGCCGGTGCCCTTCTGCGCGCGGTGACCGCCCTTGACGTTTTCGCGGCGAACCTTCACCTTGCGCAGGGAGCGCTCCATCTTGCCCAAGGCGGTTTCAAGCGCTGCGTAGAAGGAATCTTCCTTGGCTTCGGCGCGGGCAATGTGCCCCTTACCGGTAGCGGTAATCTGAATGCGCTCCGCTTCGGAGTCACGGCGCGGGTTAGGTTCGTGCTGTAGCTCCACATGGAAGAAGGTCAGGGTGGGGTCAAGGCGTTCAATTTTGGCCAGCTTGTCATTAACTCGCTCTTGGAAGTGTTCGGGGACCTCAACGTTGCGGCCCGTAATCGTTACCTGAGCTTTGTTTGGCTGGGACATTGAGATGCCTCCCTTGAGTAGTGGGACTAGAATCAATCACAGTAACTACCTCTCTGTGATACTCCTCATGATAGCACTGGTTATGACCTGAGAGGGTGGATTTTCAGTCCGCTCCCCCACCTCGAGGGTAGGTACCGGCCCTATCTAGGCATCCGCAAAGACCAATGCCCCGCAGACTTCTACACCCGTGGCCTGCAGGGCGGCGATGCTGGCGGCAAGGGTGGCGCCGGTGGTAATGACGTCGTCGGCAAGCAGCGCAGGCGCCCGAGCAATAGGCACGCGCACGCGGACTCGGCCCTGCAGGTTGGCCCACCTATCCTGCGCGTTGAGCTCGGACTGGTCCGCGGTGGACTGGCCCATAGTAAGCGCCGCGCACACGCCCACGCGCTGGTGCTGCGCCGCGGTGTGACACACAGCGGACACCGGATCTCCCCCGCGTGCCCGCGCCGAACGCGGCCGAGTAGGCGCGGGAACGAGGGTGAACTCGCGCGGGATATCGCCGCGGGCGCTCAAATGAGCCAGCCCGGCCGCGAAGACGGCCCCCACATACTCGCGCACCGGCCGATTGCCACGCTCCTTCATGCCAATGATGATGCGGCGGCGAATATCGGAATAGGGGCCGAGAGCATAGACAGGCGCGCCCAGCGGCCGGGGCCGCGCCACCATATAGGGCGGCTGCCGCAGGTGATCGCGGCACGGTGGGCACAAGACCTCACCCGGCGCGCCGCACCCAGCGCACGCACGCGGAAAAATAAGCTCCCCCAAGCCCATAATCGCCTCTCCCCAGCCGCGCAGGACCTCTCGCGGCTAATTAGAAACGATAGGGGAAGAACGCCGACCCTGCAGGCCGGAGACCTCGCGCCAATTGGTTTCGTCCATGACGGTGGAAGGAAGCTCCAGCATGGCGTGAGAATCAGTAATGAAGAGCTTGGTGGGCGAGGTTGCCACGGCCACCACGGGGGCGGTGATATTACCGGTAGGCATGGTCGACGCCGAAGAACCATCCTGCTCAATGCGCCAGACGGGCGACTGGCTCGAGGAAGTACCCACGATGAGCGAGCCATCCGCATTCCAGTCCAGCGATAGTGCCGAACCGGATACTTCGGGGCCAACCTCGCGGGCGTTGACGATGCGCTTATCGCCGCTGCTGGATTGAGCAACGGCCGCGATGTACACGTGGCCATCAATAATCATGGCCACGCGCGCACCGCTATGGGACAAGCGGATGACGGAGATTTCGCCCTCGATATCGTCGATGCTGCGGGCATCCACCTCGGATTCGGAGATGCGACCTGTAGTCTTGGAACGCACCACGCGCACGATGCGATCGCCATCAACCACGGTCCAGGCGGCTTGCCCGTTGTACTCGAAGGCCGGCCGTGCCAGTGTGGGGCCCTCCACCGAATCCTGCAGTTGGCCGTCAAGCTCGCCTATCTGCAGCGAGAAGTCATTATTGGATTTGCGGCGCACTGCCGCAACGAGGCCGCTATCGGCAACATCTACGGATTGCACGTCACCGCTGCTGCCCAGCGTGGATTTCACGGGCTCGGCCACACCATCGTCCACCTCGAGCAGGTTGCCCTCATTGAGGGCGTAGAGCTTAGACAAAGAGGTGCTGCTTTCCTCCGGGTTATAGTCCGCGAAGTCATCCACGCTGAGGCTATCCATGCCCTCCACCAAGTCACCGCCATCGGCCTTGACCTTGAAGGGGCCGGTATGGCCGGCTTCCGTGAGCGTCCACACTAGCTGGGCTGCAAAGAGCGTGCGATCTTGGGCGTCTAGGTCAGCAAGGCCCTCGAATTGGTAGCCCTGTTCGCGGTCATAGCCGGCGAAGGTGACATTCTCCCCCGCTGCCCGGCGGGTAGCGGGAGCAATGCTAGATGAAGGTCCCTCCATCAGCAGCGTAAGGAGCGTCGACTCCGATTGTTCGCCGCCCTTATACAGCCAGCGGCGGTCTGGAACCAACACATCGTTGCTCTGCTTAAAGAAGTACAGCGATTGTGGGGTGTAGTGATTGCGCATTTCATTGCGCTCCATTATTACCCCTGCCGGCAAGCCATCGACGCGCCACCTATCGTCTTGCTTCTTCATGTAGATGACGGCCTCGTAGCCCTCATTTTCCGGCACGTACGCACCGCCGGATTTAAGGCGGCCGATGATGGTGCCGCGCACCGTGAAGGCGCGCTCATTATCCCTCGAGCTTTGCTTACTAGCGGGCGCGGTAACGATGTCCAAGCTATCGACCACCATCACATCGCCGCTGGCGTCCCAGGCTTCGCGGGCGTTATCGGTCAGAAAGCCGCGCGCGACCTCATGATCGTTTCCCGGCACGGCGGAAGCCTGGTAGAAATCGCGCAACGTCAAGTCCGGGTCATCGCCGGGTTGCGGTGCAATGACTTCTTCCGGGCCTTCCGGTTGCTGCTGGTAGGTACCGACTACTTGCGGACCGGTGTTATTCGGCAGGGTGGAACAACCGCTGACAAAAACCACGGCCGCTGCGGTGCCGACAACTGCGGTCTTGCGATACTTCGCTCTCAACACGCTTATTTCCTCCTGCCCTCAAAGTCCGGGGCCTTATAGGCGCGCCTGTCCGGGGCGGCCGCGCCGCGGTTAAGCTCACGTTCCGAAGGCCAGAGGATGCCATCGCCTTCTACCTCACCATCGGTGTCCCTGTCACTCTTCTCGACGTGCGGTGAGCTCATGCCGGATGAAATGGCCGGCGTTGCAGAGGCGGGCCCGCCATCCGGCTCGGCGGCGCCAGGGCCCGGTGCTTCTGCAGCCGCAGCATCGGGTTCTGGTCGCGATTCTGCCAGCTCACTACCATCCGCAGTGCTGGTGACGGGTGCGCCGGGAATCTCCACAGCGATGGGAGCCTCGCCCACCTCGGTATTCGGGGTACGTGGAATAATGAGGCGGAAGCGAGAACCAAATCCCTCGTAGCCGGTGGCATCTAGCGTGCCGCCGTGCAGGACGGCATCCTCGCGGGCGATAGCCAAGCCCAAACCGGTGCCGCCAGAATGGCGTTTGCGGGAAGAATCCGCACGCCAGAAGCGGTTGAATACCAGCTCTTCCTGGCCAGGTTTTAAGCCCACGCCATGGTCCGTAACAGTAACGCCCACCGCAGTGTCCGTGGCTGCGACGTCTACCGCCACTGGATTGCCCTCCGAGTGGTCAATGGCATTGGCCAGTAGGTTGCGCAAGATGCGCTCAAGGCGGCGGGAATCGGCCTCGACTCCGATGCGCTCCTCCGGCAGGTTGAGCCGGACCTCCACGTCGAGCTCGCGGGCCAAATGCTCCACCTGCCCGTAGGCCGCCTCCACACACGAGCGCAGATCAATGGCTGCCGTAGACAAATCCGCCACACCAGCATCGTGGCGAGAAATCTCCAGCAAGTCCGCGAGCAATTCCTCGAAGCGGTCGAGTTCGCTCGACATCAAGCGGGAAGCGCGCTGGGCACCGTACGGCAGACTATCGCTCTCCGCCTCAATCATGTCCGCGGCCATGCGCACGGTGGTCAATGGGGTGCGCAGCTCATGGGAGACGTCAGAAGTAAACTGCCGCTGCAAATCGCCGTACTCCTCCAGCTGTGCAATTTGGGAGGAAAGCTTATCGGCCATGTTATTGAAGGACGCGGCCAAGCGACCCATCTCATCATCGCTATCGACGGCCATGCGCTCCTTCAAATGACCCGCCGCCAAACGCTGCGCAATGCGCGAGGCCGAGCGAATCGGCGTAATTACCTGTTGGGTGGCTAGCCAGGCAATGCCCACCAGCAACACCACGACCACTACGCCGGCTGCCGAGAGCAGGCCACGCATCAACGCCATGGTGGATTCTTCCGACTCCATGGACAGCGCCAGGTAGACCTGAGTATGGGGAATATCGGTATCGGTAGGCGTGCCTACTAGCAAGGCGTTGTAGTGATCACCATTTTCGCGCGGAGCTGGGAAATACTGCTGCGCAATCTGGCCTTGATCCACCATTTCCCGCAGCTGATCCGGCACGGGGAAATCCTCGGGCGAAGTGGTAACAGAGCCATCCTGGTTTTCCACCACGATGACTGGTTCATAGACCGCTTGGGCATCGCCCTGTTGGGCGGAGAGCTGGCCCAACGCAGCACGCGCAGAGTTGATGCGCACCTGGACGGAGTTAGCAGAACTGGTGGCATCAATTTGCTGTTCCACGGCCGTGCGGGCGCGCTCCAGCTCCTGTTGGGCCACGTCTTCCTTCTGGCTGACCAGGCGCTGGGTAAGCACGGACACCAGCGCGTAGGCCAAGATGATCATGACCACCGAGGAGGCGACCAAAATCATGCCAATGACGCGCGCCTGCAAAGAGGTGCGCCACGTTGTAATAAAGGCGTCTCGAATGCGCCTTAGACGCTCAATGATTCCGATGATCCTTACTCCCCGGCGCCGGCCTTGCCGGTCTTATACCCCACGCCGCGCACGGTCAGCACGATCTGCGGGTCTTCCGGATCGTGCTCGATCTTGGCGCGCAAGCGCTGGACGTGCACGTTTACCAGGCGGGTATCAGAAGCATTGCGATAGCCCCACACGGATTCCAGCAGCGATTCACGCGTATGCACTTGGCCGGGGCGGCGCGCCATCTCCAGTAGCAGGTCAAACTCCAGCGGGGTCAGGTTCAGCTCGGTGCCATCGGTGCGGCGCACGGTATGTTCCGGCACGTCGATGACAAGGTCCGCAACCTCCAGGATTTCAGCTTCCGCAGAATCGGTGCGGCGCAGGCGGGCACGGATGCGGGCGATGAGCTCCTTAGGCTTGAATGGCTTGGTGATGTAATCATCCGCGCCGGATTCAAGGCCGAGCACCACATCAACCGTATCGGTCTTGGCGGTCAGCATAACGATGGGCACGGAGGATTCGCGGCGGATGGCACGGCAAATATCTACGCCATTCATGCCCGGAAGCATGAGGTCCAGCAGGATGAGGTCCGGCTCGTGCTGCTCAAAGGCAGGAACAGCGTCATTGCCGTCCATGACCGGAATGGGCTTGAGTCCCTCGGACTCGAGCACAATGGTCAGCATCTCTGAGATAGCCGGATCGTCATCGACAACCAAAATCTTGGGCGCCACGTTCTATTCTCCTACAAGGTCTTTTATCGCTGAAATAATAGTATCCGCATCGGCGGTAGCGATCCAGCGTCCACCCCAGCCCGCATCTGCCAAGCGCCGGTAGGCTGCGGCGGTGCGTTCTTGCAACCCACCATCGCGTTCGTAGCGGTCGCGTTCCCGGCTGGCGTCTGCTTGGGCTCGTGCCTGCGCTCTTTCCGACGCCACCTCTACCGCCGTATCCAAATACACCTGCAGGTCCGCCTGCGGCAGGCCGAGAGTGCCAAATTCCAGATCGTGCACCCACTCCATCACCGCATCGTCTTCGAGCCGCGCCGCCGAATAGGCGGCATTGGAAGCCACGTAACGATCCAGGAGCACCACAGTGTCCGAATCCTTGGCGCGCTGCAGCTGGTCCTTTACGCCATAGCGATCCAACGCGAATAGCGTCGCCATGGCATAAGCCGAATCCGTGAGGTCGCCCATCTTTCCATAGAGTGCCTTCTGCGCTAGCTGCGCGTGAATCGAGTCTGCATAGCGCGGAAAGGCAATAACCTCTACGGGCCGGTCCAACGACTCCTTAAGTGCGGAGACCAACGTATTTTTACCGGCACCGTCGATGCCTTCGATGCTGATCAGCATAGGTGTGGGCTATCTTCCCTTCTGTTATTTCACCCGCGGGGCCGCTCTCGCGCGGCCGCTGCCGCGGGCAGCAGGTTCGGCTTAGGACAGGGCCTCAATGAATGGCTCGAGGTCATATTCTTCCTCGACGTTTTCAAGCACCTCGAGGGCATTTTCCGTCAGGGTCTCGCTGCCAGAGCCCACCAGTTCCCTAATATAGGGGTAGTCTTCGACTACTTCGCCTGCGCTAAAGGGCGCACCAGCCCAAATGGCAGCAATGGTGGCCGCCGCTTGAGCATTCTGCTCCTCTTCTTCGCTGAGTTTTGGCTTGCTGTGTGCGACCTCGCAGGCATCCTCGACGGCGCGAATTACCCCTTCTTCATCGAGGTTTGCCATCTCGTCCAAGAAATCGACGTTGAGGTCCGTGCTGAAAATATCTTCGTCCCAAGTACTCACTTTTTGACTCCTTCGGTGCTTTCAGCGCCATTTATACACGCTTTCTTAGTGAAAGAAAGAAGACGATGAAAAGGTTTGCATGGCCTTCTACGCCCGTGAACTGCCTTTTTGTGTACTTATCACAGAATTGCGACGCCGTCGCAATGTTTCCCAAACATGATAGTCTCGTTACCAACTTGTTACCGGGGCGCTGTATCGCCCTCCTCCTTGGGCTGAAACCGCCCACCTCATAGAAAGGACAGCCACGATGAAGCCAGATTCGCGCCGCGTCTACGTGTTCATTGTGGCCGGACTGATCGCCGCGGCCGTCGTCGGAGTCGCCGTCTGGCGCATGAGCTCGCCAAGCGCCAACTATTCCAATGCCGCGGATCAGTCCGCGACCACCTCCGTCTCCCCGACCCACACCGCAGCCGAGGAGACCACCACTTCTTCCACGGACCGCTCTCCCTCGAAGAAGCACTCCTCGCGCACCACGACATCTACTGCCTCATCCGGTGATGCCAAGCACCAGCAGCCGCACAACAACGATCCGTTTCTCGCCCCTAATGCGGTAGTGCGCCCACAGGCAGCAACCCAGCCCACCAAGGTCTACCGTCCGGAGAATATCTCCCCGCAGGGCACCGCCTCGCAGGGCAATACCACCACCCAGGGTGGTCAGGGCACCGGCCAGGGAAATCAGCGTCTAACGCCTGATTACCCGAGCAACCAGAACGGCTCGCAGGCTACTGGTGCCCCGCAGAGCAACCAGGGCGGCACCACCCCGCCGGCCACCACTGGTCCGTCCACTCCACAGCCTTCGCCTGAGGAGCCTTCCGTGCATGAAGATGCGGGCAAGATTACCGACACCCCAGCCCAGGAGCCAGCTGGCACGGAGCACCACACGGTCGAAAAGGCAGAGGAAGAGAAACTCACCGGCCATGCCGCTGCGAAGCGACCTTCCGCCGATCAGAACCAGGAGCCTACCGACTTGGTGCCAACTAAGCAGGCACCGGCCACGGCCCAGCAGGCTCCGAGGGAAGCGGCGCCTACGCGCTAATTCGGAGCCGGTTCTCGGCGTAGACGAACAAAACAAGCACGTTTCCTCGATTTTAAAGGCAGAAATCGGGGAAACGTGCTTGTTTTGTATGCGCTGGAACGCGGTAGTTACGACGCAGCCACAATGTGCGCCAAAAATTGGGCGGAGCAGACCGCAACGCGGCCGTAATGAAGACTGAAAAGCACGCTTCGCCTGAAACCGGAGGACGGCGGCGAAGCGTGCTTGTGTGGACTAAACGCGGACTAGGCGCGGGCGACGAAGAGGTCGGCGGCGTCGGATTCCGCAGTAGCGGTAACGAGGCCCTCGGAGGCTGGCAGCCAGACGGCCTGGCCTGGAGTCACGGTGAGGGTCTTGCCCGCAGCATCGGTCAAGGTTACGGAACCTGCGGTACACAGGGCGATGGTCGGGCCATCGTAATCAAGCTCCACAGAAGACGAACCGGTAAGCTCCACGCGATCCAGCAGGAATTCCTCGATGGGTACCGGGTAGGACCATGCGGCGGCATCGTGGACATTGTCTTGGGCGGACTTATCTTGTTGCTGCACACGCGGCTCATCGGCAGCAGCGTACGTCAAGACCTTGACCAATTCTGGAACGTCCACGAACTTAGGCGTCAGGCCACCGCGCAACACGTTATCGGAGTTCGCCATGATCTCCACGCCGAGACCCGAGACATAGGCGTGAAGCTGACCGGCATCCAAGTAGACGGCCTCACCGGGCGAGAGCTCGATGTGGTTGAGTAGCAATGCGCCCAGCACACCGATATCGCCTGGGTAGCGCTGGTTGAGATCCAGCACCGTGGACATGACGCGGGACTTCCAATCGGCTGGGTCGGCGGCGATCAGGCGCTCGCCAGCGGCAACAATGGCGGAAATGAGCTCCTTGCGCTTGGCAGACGGAATGGTAATCCATGTGGTGAAAAGGACGCGCAGGTTGGCGGACTCGGTGGTTGCCGAGGGGTCGTCGTCAAGCATGGCAACGTAGTGGTCCAGCTCCGGGCACTCGAGGGCGGCAAAAAGCTCGCGGGTGCGCGCCAAGGGGCGGAAGCCGGCCATGGCATAGAAATCCGTGAGCGCGACAATGAGCTCGGGCTTGTGATTATCGTCCTTGTAATTGCGATTAGACGCGGTGAGCTCGATGCCGGCGGCGTTTTCGCGGGCAAAGCCCTCTTCCGCCTGCGCCTTTGACGGGTGGGCCTGCAAGGACAGCGGCTCCTCGGCCGCAAGCACCTTGAGCAGGAAGGGCAGGCGCTCGCCGTACTCGGCAGAAACGCGGCCACCTAGCTGCCCTGCCGGATCCTCGGCAATGACCTCATTGAGCAGGCGGCCATCCACCGTGGAAGGGTCGCCGGGGTGGGCGCCGAACCACAGCTCTGCGACGGGCTTATCGGCATCGGGCTGGCCCTGCAGGTGCGGGATAAGGGTACGCGAGCCCCAGGAATAGTTGCGGGTGGCACTGTGCAACAGCTGCATGTGTTTCTATCCTTTAGAAATCTCGTAGGCGGTCGCGGCAAAACTCCGCGTAATAAGCTGCAGTGAGCGGGCAAGGTGCCCCAGGCCCGGATCCGGGTCGATGCTGCGGACTGCAAGCGAGTTGGGCAGGTTCGCCTCTTCCTGCCCCCAGAAAACCACCTTCAAGGGTACCAAAGCACCCTCGGCACCATCGCCATCAATGAAGGGGTCATAAAAGAGATCATTGGCCGGGGAACTATCAGAATCCCGGTCGAGCGCGCGGCGCAATTCGGCTGGGTCCACATAAGCACTCGGCAGGCCGTGTACGGCCCAGATGGTCGCGGCCATGCGGGCCACGAGGGCATCGAGCTGCATGTGCTCGCGACGCTCAGAATAAGAGTACGGGTCGAGCACACAGGAATGGATGATGCGGGCGCCGTCAATAAACTCGCGCAATTGGCGGCCCGGATTGGTGGTGGCATCGCGCTCGGGAGAAAGCTGTGCAAGCTCGCGGTCCACGGCCGCAGCGAGGTCCTCGAGGGTTTCCTTCACCGCGATCGGGCCCTGATAGAGCAGGCAGCACAGCGCATGCAGGGCGGCAATGCTGCGCGCGGGCGAGCTACCCTCGGCCGTCGGTAAGCAAGGGGCGACGAGCGTATCCTCCGGGCAGTCCTCGACCAGCGGGCCCTTGGCCGGCCCGATGAGCACGGTGGTGGCCCCGCGCTGGCTGGCAGTAATGAGGGCGCGCGACGCCCAGTCGCACTCGCCGGGCTCGCCGACGACCACGACCACGTCCAGCGCCCCCACGTAGCGCGGGAGCGATTCGGTCACCACAATCGGGATTCGCAGTGGCTCGGCTAGGCCAACTCCCAGGTGGGCGGCTTGGCGGGCAATCGCATCGGTGGGGATAATGACCAGCGAGCGGGGATTGAGACCACTGAGCGCCTCGCCCCAGCGCTCCACTTCTCCGGCCACAAGGCGGATTTGGGCGCCTTCGTGCGCCACATCAAAAAAGCGCACGGTTTCGGCATCATAATTACCGGTATCCATGTGGCCCAAGCATAGTCGGGTGCCCACTAAGATGAAGTCCTATGACTTCCGCACAGATCCATCCCGTTACCCTGATTGGCGGCGGCCCCGGCGCGTGGGACCTCATTACCGTGCGCGGCATGCGCGCCCTGCAGGAAGCAGAGGTTATTCTTGCCGATCACCTGGGACCTACGGCGCAGCTCGATAAGCTGTGTGATATTTCTTCCAAAGAGCTTATTGACGTCTCTAAGCTCCCCTATAAGAAGTCAATCTCGCAGGAAAAGATCAACGAGCTGCTTATCGAGCACGCCCGTGCTGGCCGCAAGGTGGCCCGCCTTAAGGGGGGCGATTCCTTCGTCTTTGGGCGCGGTTTTGAAGAAGTGCAAGCGCTAGCGGAAGCGTCTATTCCCGCCACAGTCATTCCGGGCGTGACCTCCGCCATTTCCGTTCCCGCGGCCGTGGGCATCCCGGTAACTCAGCGCGGCATCGTCCACGGATTCACTGTGGTTTCCGGCCACCTGCCGCCCGGCCATGAGAAGTCCTTGGTGGACTGGGCAGCGCTCGCCCGCTCTGGCGCCACGCTCGCGGTCATCATGGGTGTGAAAAATGCCCCGGCGATTGCCAGTGCGCTAATCGACGCCTCCCTCTCCCCCTCTACTCCCTGCGCCGTCATCCAAGAAGGCACGCTGTCTACCGAGCGCGCCTACCGTTGCACCTTGGGCACTCTGGCGCAAACGATGGCCGAGCACGAGATCTCCGCGCCGGCGGTCTACGTCATCGGCGAGGTGGCCGGGCTGTAGCAGGCAGCAGGTAGCGGGTTCTCGAGACCTGGGTGGCCGGGGCCAACCTATGGCCGTGTTCTCCCTCGGCAGGGCCACCATTCGCCCTTTATTGTGGCCAAAGGTCGCGGTGAAAGCACTACGTCCGGTCCGCGGCGGGGCTTTCAGGCGCCTTGTCCTGCACGATGGCGACGCCGGACCGGCGCGAACCGTGGTCGCGACAGGCTGCGGCGACGCGCTCCGGATAATCAGGCGCATGGAAATCAGCATGGGCGGCTTCCTCGGCGTTTTCGGCTTCCAATTCCGCCGCACGTGCACGCCTGGTGCGCAGCGCGCCACGGATGGTGGCGGCCACACCAGCAGCGACCACGACGGCGACGACCGCCGGGGTGATTGCTGAAGGCACTGCCCAGCCGAAGTACGTCTTGGCGCCACCAATGACCTTGCTGATATTGAGGCCCACGATGGCCGTGCCGACGAGTCCGCCGAGCAAGACGGGGTTGATGCGGGAGATAAGCCACGCGGCGATGGGCGCGGTGATGGCGCCACCGATGAGCAGGGCGATGACTGCGGCTAAGTTGGCGACGATATCGTGCCAGAGCCCGACGATAAAGCCTGCGGTAGCGCCAAAGGTCACTAGGAACTCAGCGGCATTGACCGTACCCACAATGCGGCGCGGCTGCTCGCGGCCGATGGCCATGAGTGTTGAGGTCGACACCGGACCCCAGCCGCCGCCACCGGTGGAATCGACGAATCCGCCCACAAGGCCAAGGCCGGCGAGAAACGACGTGGAGTGGGTGCGCTTATAGGCGGAGCCACGGCGGCGCGGTTGGGAGAAACGCCAAATGAGGTTGGCACCGATGCCGACCAAGATGAGTGCGGTCACCGGCGCGGCCGCCGCGGTGGAGATATTCGACAGCAACGTAGCGCCCAAAAAGGCCGCGATCCCGCCCGGCACGCCCAGTCGGACCACGGTTTTCCAGTCCACGTTGCCGAAGCGCGCGTGGCTCAATCCGGAGATGGCCGTGGTGCCTAGCTCGGCGGTATGGACGACGGCCGAGGCCTGCGCGGGACCGAGGCCCGCCAGCAACAACATCGTGGTAGAGGTGACGCCGAAGCCCATGTCGATTCCACCGTCCACGAGGTTTGCGGCCGCACCGGCGAGCGCGATGAGGATGAGGGCTAACATGGCGCGAACACCTCCTGTGCGACGCCGCGGGCGTGGTGAAAGCGATCTGCGACGAGGCCCGCGAGGTCGGTGCCTAGCGGACGGTCGACGGTCGCGGGTACGCCCGCCAACCGGTCCAGGAGCAGGCCTTCGGTCACGAAGAGCGGGATCACGCGTACACGGGCGGGGTCTTTATACTCGCGGCACAGGGACACAATCCCTTCGCGGCCACCGCGGGTGGCGAACTCCACCGAGATGGGCACGCCGGTGAGCGCGAAGGTGCGGTGGGCGAGCTCACGGATGGCATCATTCGCCGTGGAATCGGAGGAACCAACGGAATAGATGACCACATGGGCATCGCCAGGCCGGGTACGGGAGGCGAGCACGCGGGCGAGGTCCTCGCCGGTGCCGAGGCCTGCGGCGAGGTGGAGGGAAAGGTGGGAGGTTTTGGAGGCGTCGGCAAGCGCGCGCGGGACGTCCACGCGCTGGTGGTAGCCCTGGGTAAAAAGCAGCGGAACTACCACGGCCTCGGTCTCCCCTAGCTGGGCGAGCTCGAGCGCGGCCGTGGTGAGGTCGGGCTCGTTGAATTCCAGGTGCGCCGCGCGGGCTGGGCGCAGACCCGCGGCCTGGGTCAGGCGCTCAATGCCGGCCGCGGCGCCTGGGTGCCGCGAACCGTGGGACAGGGTAATAAGTGCGGGCATGGAGACATCCTTAAGCCTTCGGCGCCGTGGAGTGTCCGCGGCGGGTAAGCGAGCGCTTTAGGGCCTCATTGGATGACACAGCCGGTGCGGGGGCTACCGGGGCATCGTCTTGGCCGTGAAAGCGCACGGAGAAAATCCGCAGGCATTCCTGGCACTTCCAGGCAAAGTCATCTTCCTCATCCGGGAAGAGGTCGGTGCCGGCGCAATAAGGGCAGAAGCTGGGATGGTTGCGGTTGGGGTTGGGCTGGCGGCGAAAATTCACTGCAAGTCCTCCTCCTTGGCACGCAAGACCCAGTGGCGGAATTGCTCGCCTTCCTCGCGCTGTTCTTTGTATTTATTGACCAAGCGAATGACGTACTCGGGCACCTCATCGGCGACGACCTTGTGGCCGCGCAGCTTGCGGCCCCAGTCCGGGGACAAGCCAAGGGCGCCGCCCAGGTGGACCTGGAAGCCCTCGACGCGGTTGCCCTCGGAATCGGTAACAATCTGGCCCTTCAGGCCGATGTCCGATACCTGCGAACGCGCACAGGCGTTGGGGCAGCCGTTGAGCGCGATGGAAATCGGCACGTCCAAATCGCCCAAGGTGTCTTCCAGGATGTCGACCAACTCGATGGCGCGGGCCTTCGTGGTCACGTGCGCGAGCTTGCAGAACTCCAGACCGGTGCAGGAGATGACGCCGCGGCGGAATTCGGACGGCTGGGAGTACAGGCCGGTCTCATCGAGCGCGCGGGAGAGCGCCGGAATGTCTTCTTCCTCCACATCAAGGAAGAGCAATTCCTTCATCGGGGTGGTGCGAATGCGGCTGATGCCGAATTTCTCGGCCACGTCCGCAATGGCGATGAGCTGCTCGCCGGTGGCGTGTCCCACGGTAGGCTTTACGCCAACGTAGAACTTGCCGTCTTTCTGGCGGTGCACGCCCAAGTGATCGCGGGAGCCGGGCTCGACCTCCAGCGGGATGCCATCCAGCAGTGGCTTATCCAGGTATTCTTCCTCCAGCACTTGGCGGAAATTTTCGATGCCCCACTTGGCTACCAAGAACTTCAAGCGGGCACGGTTGCGATTGCGGCGGAAGCCGTAGTCACGGAAGATACCGACCACGCCGGCCCAGACCTCTGGCACGCGCTCTAAGGGAACCCACGCGCCGAGGGACTGCGAGAGCATCGGGTTGGTGGACAGGCCGCCGCCAACGAAGCAATCGAATCCCGGACCGTACTCTGGGTGTTTCACGCCCACGAAGGCAACGTCTTGAATCTCGTGGGTAACGTCTTGGCGAGCGTTGCCGGAAATAGCGGTCTTGAATTTGCGCGGTAGGTTATGGAATTCCTCGCGCGGCAGGTAGTTATTCTTGATTTCTTCGATGGCTGGGGTGGCATCGATAATTTCGTCCTCGGCCACGCCGGCAACCGGAGAGCCCAAAATGACGCGCGGCACGTCGCCGCAGCCCATGAGCGTGCTCAAACCTACCGACTCGAGCTTGTCCCAAATGGTGGGCACATCCTCGATTTGAATCCAGTGCAGCTGGATATTCTGGCGGTCAGTAAAGTCCGCCGTGGAGCGGGCATAATCGCGCGAGATCTCACCGACGGCGCGCAGCTTGGCAGGATCGGCACGGCCGCCGTCGAAGCGCACGCGCATCATGAAGTACTCGTCTTGCAGTTCCGCGTTAGACAGCTTGGAGGTCATCTCGCCGCCCAAGTTCTGGTTGCGCTGAGTATAAAGGCCCAACCACTTGAAGCGAGGGGCTAAGTCATCAGCTGGGATAGAGGAAAATCCCTGCTTGGAATAGATATCGATGACGCGCTGCTTGGCAGAAAGCCCACCGTCTTCCTGCTTAATTACCTCATCGTTATTGAGGGGCTCGGTGCCGTCAATCTTCCATTGGCCTTCGGGCTTCTTGGCGCGGGGCGTGCGCTTGATACTAGTCGCGGTGGTCATGGTGTAGATCTCAACCTGCCTTTCCAAAGTATTGAAAGACAACCTACCCGTCTAAATTGGGTAGACAAAGCGGTCTTTTTTATTTTCAAGTAAAAATCGCCCTGAACTGGCCAAAAGGGAGACTATTTTTAGAATCTAATTCAACTCCTTGCCGCAACCTAGACTAAACGGTTCAATTGCCAGAAAGATAAGCCACAAAAATGAACCTAGCGGTCTAGACCCCGCGATTAAGAGAAAGGCATTCACGCAGCATGAATCAGCCCTTGAAGGTAGCCGTCATCGGCGCAGGTCCGGCCGGCATCTATGCCTCCGATATCCTGGTGAAAAAGACCGGGGGCGAGGTACAGATTGACCTCATCGAGCAGATGCCCGCGCCCTTCGGCCTCATCCGCTATGGCGTGGCGCCGGACCATCCGCGCATTAAGGGCATTATCAAGTCCCTGCACCGCGTGCTCGATACCGAGCAGATTCGCCTGTTGACCAACGTGCACATCGGCCGTGACATCACCGTGGACGAGCTGCAGCAGCATTACGATGCCGTGGTCTTTGCCACCGGCGCCGTGGGCGACCGCCACCGCGATATCCCTGGCGCGGACTTGGACGGCGTGCATGGCGCCGGTGAGTTCGTGGGCTTCTACGATGGCAACCCGCGCTTCGAGCGCGACTGGGATCTCTCCGCCAAGGAGGTGGCAGTCATTGGCGTGGGCAATGTGGGACTGGACGTCTCCCGCATCTTGGCCAAGACCGGCGATGAGCTCAAGGTCACCGAGATCCCCGATAATGTCTACGAGTCCCTGGCCAAGAACCAAGCAGAGACCGTGCGCGTCTTCGGCCGCCGCGGCCCGGCGCAGGCCAAGTTCACTCCGCAGGAGCTCAAGGAGCTGGACCATTCTGAGTCCATTAATGTTGTGGTCTCCCCCGAGGACATCGACTATGACGAAGCCTCGCTGGCCGCGCGCCAGGAGAGCAAGTCCACCGACTTGGTGTGCCAGGTGCTCGAGCAGTATGCCATCCGCGATCCCAAGGAGGCGCCACACACCCTGCAGATCCACCTCTTTGAGCAGCCGGTAGAGATCTTGGGCGAGGACGGCAAGGTCAGCGGCATCAAGACCGAGCGCACCGCGCTCAACGGCGATGGCAGCGTGCACGGCACCGGCAAATTCACCGAATGGCCGGTGCAGGCAGTCTACTTCGCCACCGGCTACCGCTCCGATGCGGTCGATGGCGTGCCCTTTAACCAAGAGAAGAACGTCATCAATAATGACGGTGGCCATGTCATTGATGAGTCCGGCGCGGTAGTGCCTAGCCTCTACACCACCGGGTGGATTAAGCGTGGCCCGGTGGGTTTGATTGGCAATACCAAGTCCGATGCCACGGAAACGATTGGCATGCTGCTTGCCGACGCCGCCTCTGGCGCCCTCCCCTCCCCCTCCAGCGCTGCGGATATCACCGAAGTCTTTGCCGAGCGCGGTATCGATTATCTGACGTGGCAGGATTGGCAGCGCTTGGACGCGGCCGAGCGCGCCCTAGGCGAGCGCGAGGGCCGCGAGCGTAAGAAGTTTGTGGAGTGGGAGGACATGGTCTCCCACTCGCGCGCCGAAGTTTAGCGGCGAATGATGGCAAGGACCTCGTCGACGATGGACTGCACCTCGTCGGCGGTCTTTGCCTCTACATTGAGGCGCAGCAGCGGCTCCGTATTGGACGCGCGCACGTTGAACCATGCCTCGGTTTCCTTGAGCTCGACGGTCACTCCATCGAGCTCATCGACGGACTCAATCTTATCCGCCAGCTCATCCAGTACTGCCTGGGTAGCGGCCTTCTGGTCCTCCACGGTGGAGTTGATCTCGCCGGAGGCCTCGTAGCGGGAGTATTCCGCCATGAGCTCGCTCAGCGGCTTATCGGACTGGCCCAGAGCGGCCAGCACGTGCATCGCCGCAAGCATGCCGGAATCGGCGTTCCAGAACTCCTGGAAGTAGTAGTGCGCGGAGTGCTCGCCACCGAAGGCGGCCTGATGCTCGGCCATCTGCGCCTTGATGAAGGAGTGGCCCACGCGGGTGCGCACCGGGGTGCCGCCCTTTTCCTTAATGAGCTCCGGCACGGTCTTGGAGGTAATCAGGTTGTGGATAATGGTAGCGCCGGGGAACTTCTCTAGGTAGCGCTCCGCCACCAGTGCACAGATGGCAGACGGAGAAACCGGCTGGCCCTTTTCATCCACCACGAAGCAGCGGTCCGCATCACCGTCGAAGGCCAAGCCAATATCGGCCTTCTGATCCACGGTGAACTTCTGCAGGTCTACGAGGTTCTTTGGATCCAACGGGTTCGCCTCGTGGTTCGGGAAAGTGCCATCGAGCTCGAAGTACAAATCGCGGACGTCGAAAGGCAAGCCCTTGAAGACGGCCGGCACGGTGTGGCCACCCATGCCGTTGGCGGCATCGACAGCTACGACAAGCGGCTTGGACTCCTCCAGCGGCACCAGCTTGCGCAGGAAGTCGGCGTAACCGGCAAGAATCTCCTGCTCGGCAATTGCGCCCTCGGTGCCGGTGAACTCCGGGGTGCCGTCGATAAGCATCTGCTTAATCTGCTCCAAGCCGGTCTCCTGGCCCACCGGTACCGCGCCGGCGCGGCAGAGCTTAATGCCGTTGTACTTGGCCGGGTTATGAGAGGCGGTAAACATAGCACCCGCACACTTCAAGGAACCGGCGGCGTAGTAGAGCTCGTCGGTAGAGGTTAGTCCCAGCAGGGTCACGTTGAGGCCCTGCGAGGTCACACCCTCAGCAAAAGCGCGCGCCAGAGACGGCGAGGACGGGCGCATATCGTGGCCGACTGCTACGGTATTTTCGCCTTCTTCCCGCAGGATGGCGGCAAACGCGGCGCCCGTATCGCGCACGAAGTTCTCATCGATATCTTCGCCCACCACGCCACGGACGTCATAGGCCTTAATTACTGCATCAAGATGCTCACGAGTTCGCATAACCTGCAATAGTACTCCCGCCCGCTAGGAAACTACCGCACCACAGGGTCCGTGTCAGTCCTGTTCCGGTTCCGCGGGCGTCGTTTCATCGGGCACGACCGAAAGGTGCGCGCGGCGCGCCTTTTTGGCATAAGCCACGCGGCGGGTGCGAAAGACCGGGTGATTCGAATTGGCAGGGTCCGCTCCATCAAAGGTCGCGGAATAGTCGATAGGGTCTGCACCGGAGCCGGCGCTGCGGTCATCGACCAAGCCGGTGGTCACGCGGCCGTCTTCCTTGACTGCCTCTGCCAGGGCCATCAGGTCATCTTCCTCATCCAGCTCGATGCGGTCCACACGCACCAGCTCCCAACCCACCGGGGCTGAGATGCGGTCGCGGTGGGTGGCGCACAGATCCCAGCTGTGTGGGTTTTCCTCTTCTGCCAGCGGTCCAACGACGGCCGTCTGGTCCGCGTAAGCGTAGGTCAATGTCGCCACGGCGGGGCGGCCGCAGCCTGGGCGGGAGCAATGGCGAGAAATAGTCACAGCGCATAAGTCTAAACCCTTAGTTGAGATTTAGATAGTCTTCGCCCCGGCGTGGCTCCGCTAAATCCAGCCCGCCAGCGCCTTAGAATCAGGGTCATGACCGCCGCTCGCCCGCATATCCGCC
The DNA here is from genome assembly GCF_001913985.1 of Corynebacterium sp. S5S1. Lineage (NCBI taxonomy): Bacteria > Bacillati > Actinomycetota > Actinomycetes > Mycobacteriales > Corynebacteriaceae > Corynebacterium > Corynebacterium sp. S5S1. The sequence goes on along the minus strand of NZ_MKXT01000019.1, from coordinate 8,857 downwards.
CCGCCCGCGACCGCCACGGCCACGGCATGCGCGGACCTCTCCTTCCCCAGCAAACCCCGCGCTACCGCAGCGCGCGCGAGCACTTCGACATGGCCGTATTGGAGGCCTATGCCCCCATCCAAAACGCCTTCGCGCCACAATTGCGGGGCCTCGACTTGGCTGTAGACACCATCCCGCGCATGCGGCTTTCGCCCGATATGACCGTGCTACCGGATGAGATTATCGCCGATGGTCCAGTTCCCCTCGGCCGCGTGGTTCCCGCCGGCGTAGATTCCGAGGGCCAGCCCACCCGCGCACGCTTGGTCATTTTCCGCATGCCCATCGAGCAACGTGCTTCTACCCCGCCCGAGCGCTCCGAGCTCCTGGGCACCGTTATTACCGCGCTGGTGGCCAACTACCTCAACTTGGACCCCGAAGAAGTGGACCCGCGCTATAGCTGGTAGCCCCCGGTAAATTTCGCGGCGCAGCAGAAAAGCCCCTGGCCGCACATTGCGTGCTAGCCGGGGGCCTTACTGGACACCTTAATTATCCAATCTCACGTTTGAGGCGGCGGCGCTCACGGTCCGATAGCCCGCCCCAAATACCGAAGCGCTCATCGTGCTCCAGCGCGTACTCCAAGCATTCATCGCGCACCGCGCAGGCCTGGCAGATGCGCTTGGCCTCACGGGTAGAGCCTCCCTTTTCAGGGAAGAACGCTTCAGGGTCGGTCTGCGCGCACAGCGCCTGGTCCTGCCACTCCTGCTCGACGGCACCGAAGAGTTCATCGAGCGACATCTCTGCAGCAGCACCGCCACGGAGAATGGCGTTGTTATTAGCCATTTTGTCCACGCCTTTTCCTTTCTCCGAGGTTGGGTAATTCTCATCAGTGCGACCGACTGTACACCACATTCTCCTTGGGTAGCCCCGCCGGGATGGTGTGGAAGTAACGGCGCCGGCCGCTGTTTCTTTCACTGATGTAATTTCACACCGGATCACTAAATATCGTCAACCCGAATTGGCGGCTTCTTCGCGCTTTCCGGCAAAAACGCAGCACACGATCCCCATCCGTCACATCTGTAACAACTGATCCCCCGTGGGGGTGTAGGCAGGGGGTACTACATGTAGTGGTACCCTGTTTTTCTGTCAACAATTTTCAGAAAATCCCGGCGTGTCGCGCGCACAACCCCGCAAAGAAGGGATCCATGCACTTCAGATCTGTGCAGAGTTCGCATCATGTCGGCCGGTGCGAACAGGCGGGCTCGGTGGCCCCATAAAAAGAGAGGCCGAACCGAGGCTCCATTGTCCTCAGTTCGGCCTATGTCAGCTGGACCTAGTGCAGTGCCCAGACCGCTGCACAAGCGTTAAGCATCGGAGCTAAAACGCACGCCGGCATCAGGGATGGAAACGCCGGGGAAGACACGCATGCCGTCGAGAAGCTCGCAGCGTGCGCCGATGTGGGCGCCTTCACCAATGACACAGTTCTCAATGACCGCGTTGGCGCCAATGTGGGCGCCGGAGGCAATGATCGAGTTGTGGATGATGGCGCCTGGCTCAATGCGTACGCCGTCGAAGACAACGGTGCCCTCTAGGCGGGAACCCGCGCCCACCTCGGAGCCACGGCCCACGGCGGTACCGGACAGCAGCAGCACGCCACCGGCGATACCGGCGGAGGGATCCACCAAGGACTCGCCGGTCTTGCCCTCAATCAGCGGGGACGGCGCGATGCCGCGCACCAGGTCAGAGGAACCGCGGGTGAAGTCATCTGGGCGACCCATGTCGCGCCAGTAGGAGTTGTCTACGTGGCCGACAACCAAGCGGCCTTCAGCCAAGAGCCCTGGGAAGGTTTCGCGTTCCACGGAAACAACGCGGTTGGCCGGAATGGACTCGATGACGGAACGCTTGAATACATAGCAACCGGCGTTGATCTGGTTGGTTGGCGGATCCTCGGTCTTTTCTAGAAACGCGGTGACTCGGCCGTTAGAGTCGGTCGGCACGCAACCAAACGCACGCGGGTCAGCCACGTTGAGCAGGTGCATAGTGACATCGGCGTCCTTGTCATGGTGCGTGGTGAGGATCCCTTCCAGATCCATGCCGGAGAGCACGTCGCCATTGAAGACCATGACCGTGTCATTGCGCAGTTTGTCGTAGACGTTACGGATGCCGCCGCCGGTGCCGAGCGCGGTCTCTTCCACCACGTACTCGATCTCCAAGCCCAGATCGGAGCCATCACCGAAGTACTCCTCAAAGACCTCGGCCTTATAGGAGGTAGACATGACGACGTGCTCAATGCCGGCGGCCTTGATGCGGGCGAGCAGGTGCTGCAGGAACGGGTAGTTTGCCGTCGGCAGCATCGGCTTCGGCGTACCGATGGTTAGTGGGCGCAGGCGGGTGCCGCGGCCGCCGACGAGAATCACTGCATCCGTGCTGGCACCGTGGGTGGTGGCTGCTTCAGTCATAGTCTTCCTTATGTATGCGGACAGTTTTATTCTGTGATTTTCTGAGGGCCAGTGTAGAGCGTATGGCGCGCAATCCAGGTCAACGGCACGCGCACTGGACCTTAAGAACGCGCCGAAGCCGAGGCAATAAGTCCGCGGACTCGCAGCCCCAACCACAACGCGCCGCGCAGTGGGGCCTGCCACCATGCAGGATGGCGGTCTGCCTGAAAGCGATAGGCGGAGTTGTGGTGGGCGCGCAGCATCGCGCCGGCGTGCGCTTGGGTGGAATGCCCCTTAGCGTGGCTGATGACGGCCTCCGGGCAGAAGATGTTCTGGTAGCCGGCGCGCGTGAAGCGATCTCCTAGATCCACGTCTTCGAGGTACATGAAATAACGCTCATCAAACCCGCCGATGGTTTCGAAGGCCTCCCAGCGCACAAGAAGGCAGGAACCGGATAGCCATCCGGCCGGGCGCTGGGCGGTCATATCGGCTTCATCGCGGTAAGCGCGCGACCATGGATTGGAGGGCCAGATCGAAGAAAAGAGTGCGTGCCCAATGCCGGTAGCCACGGTGGGCACGGCGCGGGCAGAGGGATAATTGCTGCCATCCGGTTCCACGATGCGCGGGCCCACGGCCGCAGCATCCGGCCACTGGCGAGCGCACTCGATGAGCTGGTCAATAGATCCCGGGGTAAAGGTGACATCGGGATTAGAGATAAGGAAAAATTCCTCATCCACGCCACCGCGCTCGCGGGCGAAGCGGGCACCCGCATTCATGCCAGCGCCGTAGCCGATATTTCCGCCGGTATCGAGAAAGTCCGCCCCGGCACGCTCGCGGGCAGCGGCCTCGGGCACGCCGTCGGTGGAGCCATTATCCGCAAGCACGACCTTGGTGCCGCGAGCGCAGGCGCCCGGCAGGGAGTCCAAAAAACTACCGAGGTATTCACCGGGACTATAGGTCACGGTGATCACGGCCAGCGGGGATTGATTTGGTGTAGTCACAATGGCCCCGAGCTTAGTCACTGGCGCTCCTCGCACGGGGCAGGGACACTACCCGAACACGCGAAATCGGACACGGATCACTAATTTTTGCCCGTTCTGCCCTAAACTGTCTCCAGATCCCCACCAATCTAGAAAGCCTCCACTTGTGACTTCTGAGAACACTCGCCAGGCGCGCACCATCCAGCCGGCGCCCTCTGCCGCTAGTGCGGTAAAGCAAAAAGGTTCCACGGCCATCAAGGCGATCGTGGCACTCCTGTCTGCCTTGATCCTGGTGGTATCTGGCGTGGGTTATGCCACCGTGGGCCGGCTGGATAATGGCATGTCTTCGGCCACGGACTTGTCCCTGGACGGCCAGGGCTTGTCGGGTAACTCGCTCGATGGCGCAGTGGATATCTTGCTGGTGGGCAAGGATTCGCGTACCGACGCCAAAGGCGATCCCCTCTCTGAGAAGGAATTGGCGGACCTGCACGCCGGCGTGGCCGATGGTGAGGAAAATACCGACACCATGATGCTCATCCGCGTTCCGGAGGACGGTTCCCGCGCTACCGCCGTATCCATTCCGCGCGATACCTATGTCAAGGATCCGGACTACGGCAATATGAAGATGAATGCTGTCTTCGCCTCCCATAAGAACGCCAAAGTGGAAGAGCTCGAGCAGGAAAATGCCGAGGCGGAGGCTAAGGGCAAAAAGAAGCCGCACTCGGATAAGGACATCGAAAAGCAGGGCGTCGAAGCCGGCCGCGAAGGGCTTCTGGCCATGGTGCGCACTCTGACTGGTGTGTCCATCGATCACTACGCCGAGGTAGGCCTGTTGGGCTTTACCCTGCTAACCGACGCCGTCGATGGCGTAGATGTCTGCCTCAACGATGATGTTGATGATGACATGTCTGGCGCTAAGTTCAGCAAGGGCAAGCAGACCCTCGACGGCGCCAAGGCGCTAGCCTTCGTGCGCCAGCGCTATAACCTCCCGCGCGGCGACCTCGACCGCATCGTGCGCCAGCAGGCCTACATGGCGTCCCTGGTCAATAAGATCCTGGACAATGACACCCTGGCTAATCCTTCCAAGCTGTCCAAGATTGCCAAGGCTGTGGAGCGTTCCGTGGTCATCGATGATGGCTGGGACATCATGGGCTTTGTTACCCAGCTGGCCGGCCTTGCCGGCGGCAATGTCACATTCACCACCATCCCGGTTACCTCCATCGACGGCCAGAGCGATTATGGCGAATCCATCGTCACGATCGATGCCGCCGAAGTCCACCGCTTCATGGATGACCTGGCCAAGCCCCACGATGAAGCCACCGATGAGTCCAAGGCCGAAGATAAGGACAAGCAAGAAAAGGCGGACAAGGACAAAGACGTCGATCCGAATATCAATATTCACGTCCTCAACGCCGGCAATATTGATGGCTTGGCATCAGGCATCGGCTCCTGGCTGGAAGGCAAGGGCTACACGGTGGAGCGCTCCGCGAACGCGCAGCCGGGCATCTACAGCGAGTCGCAGGTCGTCGCCGCCGATCCGACGAGCGAGGATGCTAAGGCCCTGGCCAAGAAGCTGGGTGGGTTGCCGGTGGCAGAGAATCCGCAGCTCGACGATGACACCCTCATCGTGGTTGCTACCGATGATTACCAGGGACCTTCCGATAAGGAAGCTAGCGACCAGGAGCCGGAGGCGGATAAGTCCAGCCAGCCGGTAGGCACCCCGGGCGATGACTTCGGTACCGCTAAGGTCTCCCCGGAGATTGACGCTGGTGGCGACGGCCCGCGCTGCGTGAACTAGCACTTCTTCCCTACGATGGGCGGGTATGGAACTACTCGCCCATCTTTTGCGTGCCGACGCTGCCTCCCCGCGGCTTACCGTATACAACGAGGCGACCGGCGCGCGCATGGATTTTTCCGCGCAAACGCTCGACAATTGGGTGGCCAAGATTGCCAATATGTTGGAAGAAGAGCTCGACCTAGAGGCGGATTCCACCATCGCTATCGATCTTCCTTCCTCGTGGCAGGCGGCCGTTGTAGCCTTGGGTGCCCTTGCGTCTGGCCCTTCCTATACCTTTGGCGAATCTGCCCCGCTTGCCGACGTCGTCTTTACCTCCCCCTCCCGCTACGCGGCCGCCCACGAGCGCCAGCCCCAAGCCGACATCGTGCTCATTAGCGAGGACCCCTTTGGCCGCGGCGTCGTCGAGTCCGGCGGGGAGCTGCCCACCGGTGCCATCGATTTTGGACCCACCGTGCGCTTCTACGGCGATCAGTACTTCGGCGAAACCCAACCACTGCCCCGGCTTGTCGATGCCCCCGCTACCGCCGAGCGCCTGCTTTCTACCGGCTGGTCCGATAATGAGTCTTTCTCCCGTGCCGTGCTCGAGCCCCTAGCCGCTGGCGGTTCCGCGGTCATCGTTGCCGGCATGTGCCCGGCCGAACGCTTGGAGGAAATCGCCGCCAATGAAAAGGCCACCGCCCGCCTCTAATAGTTTCAGAATGCAGACTGGGCCCAGATACACTTAGCCCTCGTTATGTTTCTGGGAATCTCTGTAGACGCATGGTCCTCTATCTTCATCGGCGTCCTCATCCTCGCTGGCACCATTACTCAAGGCACCATCGGTTTTGGCTTAGGCACCATTGCCACGCCCATAATCGCGCTCATTCGTCCTGAGCTCGTGCCCACGCTCATTCTGCTGCTCGCGCTGTGCATTTCCAGTTATACGCTCGCGCGCACCTACCGCGAGACGTCCTGGCGCGTCGTCGGCATCTCTTCCCTCGCCCGCATTCCCGGTTCCCTAGTGGGCGCTTGGGCAATTGCCAGCCTCTCTCCTGATGGGCTGTCCATCTTTATCGGTTGTGCCGTACTTTTTGCTATGACGCTATCCAGCTTGGGATGGAGCCCTCGCCCCACCACCGTCAATACGCTCATCGCTGGCGTAGTCTCCGGCATCCTGGGCACCTCGACCTCCATCGGCGGCCCGCCCATGGCGCTGATCATGAAGCGCTTTGCCCCCAACCGCACACGCGGCACCTTAGCGGGCACCTTTGTCCTCGGAACCTTAATTTCTCTTATAATTCTGACGTTTAATGGGCAGATCAGCGGCACCCAGGTCACCACCGCGGCGGCCTATTTCCCCTTAGTCGTCATTGGGCTCATTGCCGCCAACTACCTCAACCGATTTATAGATAGGCATCTTCTCAACCGTATCGTCATCACCGTGGCCATCGCTGCGGCCCTCATGCTGATTGTCGAATCGGCCCTATTCTAGCCTCGGACCCTACCCCCTCAGCGGAAAGCCCCGGCAGGTTCTAGCTGCGAAACGGGCCAACCTCTGCCATGTAAACACCTATAACTTACGTCACGTAACATTCATGACAAAGCATTTTATAACCCTTCCCTACCCGCTTAAATGCAGCGTACGACGCATATTGTGACGTGTCCACAACTTTTCGTCAGGTCCCTAAACCCCTCCCAGAGGCCACCCAAACACCCCCAGATAGGGGCCGAACCCCTCCGTGTCGATTCTCTATTGTATAGACAATCATTCATCAATATTTTTTCACGCACTATCAGCCGCTTAGCGGGAGCAAACACCAATAAACAGCTTGGCCTATATAAAAATACCCACCCACCGGCGTGGCAAATATATAGACATCTAAGAGATGAATTAATTCTGAGCCTGTTTTAGCGTTTTCTTAGCGCAACATCGAGAGTTGCTGGATTTCATTCATAAGTTCATTCATTTTCTACCTACCTAGGAGAAGTTCTATATGTCGATTCGTCGTCGCATGACCGGCCTGACCGCCGGCCTCATCGTCGCCGGCACCGCATTCGCGGCACCGCTGGCTGGCGCAGCTACCCAGACTGAGTCCTACCCGGAGACCCCGGCCCTGAACCCGGACCTGCCAATCATCCACACCACCCACGGTTCCGACCACATGAAGGCGAATATCCTGAACCCTCGCCCGGTATGTAACCCGTGGGAGGACCACCGCACCGTGGTCTACAAGGTCTCCGACCGCTTCCTGCCGGCCGGCACCATCTCCACCACCAACCAGACCAAGAAGGACATCCCGCTGCAGCAGGATCTGTCCAAGTCTCAGTCCATCTCCCTTTCTGTCAACGGTGACCGCACCGAGACCACGTCCATGAACCTGGGCGGCAAGGGCTCCAAGAAGGGCGCTGAAGGCTCCTTCGGCATCTCTCACGAGATCGCTACCAAGATTGGTGCTAGCGCTTCCTACTCCCTGTCTTGGGATGCTGGCCAGTCCATCGGACCTTACGACGTTCCGCCAAACCACACCGGTGAAGCCACCTACGGCTTCCGCGTGCTGAACATGACTGGTACCCAGCAGTACTGCAAGCCAAACGGCACCTGGTCCACCCCGACTGCCTGGAACGCAATGCAGCCGGTAAAGAACGAGGTTCGCGTCAAGCTGTACGACAAGCTGTCTGACTCCTACGCTCCCAACAAGGACGCTCAGAACACCACCGACGTCAATGACCCGAAGGTCGTTGAAGAGGACAAGAACCTCGAGGCTGACGCAGAGGTAGTCAAGGAGTCCGAGGGCAACGCCAAGGAAGCAACCGAGAAGGTCTCTGAAGCAGAGGGCAAGAACGAAGAGGCTGCTGACAAGAAGAAGCAGGAAGAGGTTGACGCCAAGGAGGACAAGAAGGACTCCAAGCACAAGCTCGACCTCGAGCCTTACCTGACCGTTTCCGGCGCTAAGCACGCTGGCTTCGCAGGCACCGTTGCCCTGCGCGCTAAGAACGTTGGCTCCGAGCGTTACTACGGCGAGTTCCCAGCTACCCAGTTCCGCGTGGACGTGAAGACCGCTAAGGGACCGAAGGGCGTTGACCGCCTCATCACCCCGCGTTCCTCCAACGGCGCTCACATCCGTGACCTGGGCTTCAACGAGAAGACCTCCACCCGCTCCTTCGAGGTAACCCTGGCTAACCCGATTAACGCTGGCGAAGAGGCCCGCATCGCCAACCTGGACTTCGGAGATGGCAAGACCAAGGAAGGCCGCCTCATCAACAACATCGAGGTAACCCAGACTTCCCGCATCAAGGGTGATGACTCCAAGCACAACGACCAGAACGTTGACTCCCGCGAACACACCCTGAAGGACACCGGCAAGAAGGCTGAGGGTCTGTTCTAAGAACGCCCCACTTCTGCCCTAGGAACATAGTTTCCTAGCCAGTCTCATCCAGAAGGCCGCTGCACCACTGATGGTGTGGCGGCCTTCTTCTTGTTCATTTCCTTTTACAAGGCAACACATATTGTCTGCGGCGCTATCTGGCTCAGTTTTCGCCCCCTACGGTCGCGTCTAGGCTCTGCAGCTGTAGGTTATGGGCAGACCCGGGTTAAGCGACAAAATGTGTGTCCGGAATCGTTGATTTTCATGCTCTGAACTCCGCGTTTGCGGAAAATATATGCTCCAAAAGCATATATTGGCCCT